>SRXB01000519.1 GCA_009724975.1 bacterium
ATTATTTCAGCCACCTCGGGCGGCACGCACTCCTCCCACCCCGCTTCGCCCCGCTGTAGCTGCCCCATTACCTTCGCGCCATAAAGTTGCAGGTAAGAGGCGTTGTAGCCCTTTATCGGCTCGATGAAGCGGTTTTCGCGCAGGTAAGAGTAGAGGTGGCCGAGGTTTGGGGAGACGCGCAGGGAGTCGGCGTCGATGATTGCGCCGGTGGCGGAGTCTTCCTGCGGGTAGGCGTAGATGCGAAGGTTGGTCTCGAAAAGCCTGCCGAACGATTCCAGTATTTTGCCCGGAAGGTCCTGGTAGTACTGCTCCTTGAAAAGCTCTTTGAGGGTCGGTATGCCCATCGCCAGTCCGATTGGCTGGCGGGTGAAGCCGAAAAGGTATTCCGCGAGGCGAAAATACCTGTCGTAATTGGAGATTAGAACTGTTTTGCCAAGCGCGCCCAGCATGTCGGCTCGGGCGAGGAAATCTTCGTGGCTTATCTCGCCGCCCTGCATGAGGTTTTGCAGGGTCATCTCCCAAAGGACCACCACCTCGCGCCCCTCCACCTCCGGCTCCTGCACGAATTGCGCCATGGCGCGGTCGGCCATGTCGATCATCGGGTTGGTCAGCGGGCGAAAACTTCCCCTTACCACCATTATCGGCTTTTTATAGAGAACGGCGGCGGGCTGGACCACCTCGCCCGAAGCCGAGATCATCGCCGCGTGGGTGAGGCCGTTCTGGACCAGCGAAAGGCTGGTCAGGCGGTTGTCCACCCCTTTGAAGGCGGGGCCGGAAAGCTCGATCATGTCAACCTCGACGCGGTCGAGCGAAAGCTCGTCCAGCAGGGTGCTTATCAGCCGTTGCTGGTCGTCTTTTTGGTAGAGGGCGGCGTGGATGAGGTTTACCCCGAGGATGCCGATGGCCTCCTGCTGTGAGATGGGGTCGCGGTCGAGCATGCGCACGTGAATGACCGCCTGCGAGGGCTCAGCCATCGGCTCGTGCTGGAAGCGCACCCCCATCCAGCCGTGGGTGTCCTCGGTGCGGGAAAAACT
>SRXB01000520.1 GCA_009724975.1 bacterium
CGAAAGAAAGCGTCTACAAGCGCTTCATGGGGGGCGGAATGCGTGAGGTGATGGAAAACTGGCTCTCCGTGAGGCGGGAAGAGGCGCGCATACAGAGAATGCGCTAGCCGGAGGCTTCGCATGGCTTTAAACCCAGTGAAAATCGCGGTCACTTGCGGCGAGCCCGCCGGAATAGGGCCGGAAGTGGCGCTAAAGGCCCTTGGCGGCCTTTCGGGCTTGGAAATTGCGCTCGTCGGGCCCGAGGAGGTCTGGGAAAGCGCGGCTAAGCGCCTTGGAGTGGGCATACGGCCCGATTTTGAGATTGTTTCGCCGGAAGACTCGCCCAAAATAGACTGCCAGCCGGGGAAAATGACCCCGTCCTCGGCCCTTTGCGCCACCCTTTCGGCTGAATTGGCCACGCGAATGGCCCTTTCGGGCGAAGTCGACGCCGTGGTTACCGCTCCGCTGACAAAAGAAGGGCTACACCTCTCCGGCAGGCACTTTCCGGGCCACACCGAGCTTTTGGCGGATATGTGCGGCGTCAAAAATCCTACCATGGCCTTTTTCGGCGGCAGCTTCATCGTCTCGCTGGCCACAACCCACCTTCCGCTTCGCGAAGTAGCTGGCTCCATCACTTCCGAGGCGGTTTTAACCGCCATTTCAAACACCTGCGAAGCGCTGAAAAAGCACATGGCGGTTCAAGGCCCGCGAATCGGGGTCTGCGGCCTCAACCCGCACGCGGGGGAAAACGGGCTTTTGGGCGACGAGGAGCAAAAAATAATCTCGCCGGCAATCGCCGAGGCGATAAAAAGCGGAATTGACGCGGTGGGCCCGCTTCCCGCCGACGCGATATTCGTTAAACTTAACAGGGGCGATTTTGACGCGGTGGTGGCGCTCTACCACGACCAGGGGCTGGGCCCCTTCAAACTTCTGCACTTCAACGACGGCGTCAACGTCACCCTTGGTCTTCCGATAATACGCACGAGCCCGGACCACGGCACCGCCTTCGAGATAGCCCACAGGGGAATCGCGGACCCGGGCTCGATGGCCGAAG
>SRXB01000185.1 GCA_009724975.1 bacterium
GGTGAGCGAAACCCCGGGCCTGGCCACCTCCAGCAGGAAAAGGATGTTGTAAGAGCAGTTCTCGTCGAGGAAAAAGTAGTCCGAGTACATCTCCCTAAGTTCCCAGGTGTGCTCGGCCATCCGAAAGACTTCCTCCTCGGTGAGGTTGAGGCGGTATTCCCAGACGTCTCGCTGCTCCATGGCGCCGTACTCGGCTATCTTCTCCCAGTAGGGAAGGAGGGAGAACTTGCCCGGGTAAAGGCCGAGAAGTCCCTTGGCCGCGTAGGAGAAAGGGTCGTCGGACTGGTCCACCTCGGCGGCGTAATTAACAGCGTAGCCAAGTATCTTGCTTTGCATGTCGGGATCGATGAGCAAAAGGGTGTGGCCGAACATCGACCCCGGGCTGTTCATGTGGGCGGTGGCAAAAATTATCGAGGCCGAGTGTGGAGAAACCTTGCCGATGTAGGTATCGTAATCGGGGCAGGAAGCCGCGGGGAAATCCCCGTCGGAAAGGCCCAGCGACTCTTTCACGAAGCGCTTTCGCGCCGGAAAGCGGCAAAGGGGGTTTTCTTTTTCGGTTTTCGACGAGTTGTCCGCCAAAAGCGCTTCGATTGTAGCCCAAAGCTCGGCGACGGGGTCGCGCTTGCCGTTTGGAGAGAGAAAAAATTTTGGGTCGTCTACCGCGCTTTGGGATTCGCCGGAGGTTTTGGGGTAATGGAGGAGGGCAAGCCACCCGCCTGAGTTGCCCAGCCCTGCCTCGGCGGCTTTTTGCGCGAGGGCGCGGCCGTCCGCTCCAAGCGCGAGCGCCGGAAGAAAGACAAATATCAGGAGTAAAAAAAGAGGGCGTCCGCCAACAAAGGCGCGGACACCCTCTTTCGCTGAAAATTTCAGGCGCAAGGCAAGGTTAGCTGTTGGCTACCTCGACGATTGCGTCGACTACATGCGAATAGGTAACGTCGGAGGTGGGGAAGATCTTGGAGAAGTTGGCCTGAAGCTTGCCGTAGAAGGCGTCGCGGTCGGCGGTTTCAACCTTGAGAAGTTCGGCCAGGGAGGCGACGGTTTCGCCCTTGCCTGCGGAAATCTCCTTGGAGAGGCTGTCCATGTTGGCCAGGACGAAGTCGTTGAGCTTGTCGTTCTGGACGATGGCGGAGGGCCTGTCGCAGCCGAGGGTGCCGGTGGTGATGCCGAAGGTCTGGTTGGCGCAAGTGCCGTTTGTGGTGACGGCCAGAACCTGAAGCACGAGGCCTGGATTTTCGCCGAAAATCATCGTGCCGATGCCGCAGCCGGTGTTCCCGCCCGCCAGGGCGGCGGAAGCCAGAAAAATGCTTGCGATGGTTGTCAATAGGAACTTACGCATTGGAACCCTCCTCATCAAGGTTAAAGGTTTCAAATATCTTATCACTCCAAGGTCAAATGGCAACCTCAAAGCGTCATTTCTTTTCGGGCAGGTTCTCCCTGAGGACCCTGACGAAGTTCTCCCTAAGTTCCGCCACGGCGAAACCGCTCCCGTGGCCGCTCCCCCTGACGGTCCAGAAACCCTTGGGCTCCTTGGCCCCCTCGAAAAGCTTTTTAGCGTGCGAATAGGGAACTACGGGGTCGTGCTCGGAATGAATGACCAGGAAAGGCACCGGCGAAATAGCGCCTACGAAGCGCCCCGGGCTTAAATCATCCTCCACGCCGAGGCTCAGGGGGTAGGAGAAGGGCCAGCCGATTATCGTGGCGGCGATTTTATCGCGCACTATCTCGCGGTAGCCGAAAAAAGCGCTCTCCGATGCGAGAAACCTGACCTTGGGCCGGTTTTCCGAAACAGCCACCGCCCTTATCGCAAGCGCCCCCCCGAGGGACTGGCCGAAAACCGCCACCCTTTCTGGGTCTATATCGGGGCAGGCGAATGCATAATCCAGAATGGCCAGCGCGTCGGCGTTCACCCCTTCTATGGTGGGCTCGGAGCCGGAAAGGCCGTAACCGCGGTAATCCACCGCCAGAATCTGGTATCCCAGACGAGCGAGCCATTCCACCGAGCGCAGGTGGGTAGAGATGTTCTCGGCGTTTCCGTGGAAATATACTATCGTCCCAAGCGGGCCGGGCCGGTCCTTCACCAAAAGCCCCCGAAGCTCGACGCCGTCGGGGGCGCTGACTTTAATTTCCTTTTGAGAAAGGCCCCGCAGGTAGGAGATATCCTCCATCTCCTTGGCGGGATAGAAAAACATCCCCGAACACCCACCCATAAGGAGTGCGAGCGAAAGCAGCGCCGCAAAAAGGCGGGCGAATCTGGCAAAACAAAGGGCGCGGCTTTTCAAGGGCAAGGCCCCCCTGGGCCAGATCAATTGGCGGGCAGCCGGTATTTCATATTGTCGTACAGATACCAGGGCAAAAGCGCATAGGCAAGCCCCTCTCGCTCGAAATCGGGGTTTAGCGGCTCGGGGGTAAGCCCTACGCCTCCTAAAAGAGGTTTGCAGGAAAAATCTAACACGCGTTTTGAGATTTTTCCTGGCTAATCTTCAGGTACAGCGGCGTTAAATTGTTTCCAGCCATTTTGAAAGCGCGACGGAGTCGAGCGGCTTTAGGCAAAACGCCCTTGCCCCCGCCTTGAGCGCGCCCTCCCTGGCCTCGTCCAACTCCACCGAGGTAAGGACCATGGCATTCACATTTTTTGAAAAAGCCTCCCGAAGAAGCGTTTTCGGCCCTGCGCCCGGGAGCAGAAGCTCGGTGACAAGCCCCGCGTAACGCTCACCCCCTTCCGAAAGAAGGGCAAGCGCTTCTTTTCCGTCAGCGGCCAATTGCGCTTCAAAGCCCCGGGCCGCCAGAGCGTCCGCCAAAAGAGCCCTCGACACAGGGTCGGGATCCACAACCAGAATTTTTGCGTCGCGAGGCGGCGCGGCCGGTAAAATCATCTCGAACGCGGCCCCTGCGCCGCTTTGGGCAAGGGTGAGCGAACCGCCCTCCTTCTCTATGAGGGCGCGGGAAATCGCAAGCCCAAGGCCGCTTCCCTTACCTGAACCCTTGGTGGTGAAAAAGGGGGTGAAAATCCGCTCGCGCAGCGAAACCTCCACCCCCGGGCCGTTGTCAGACACTCGGACAAGCGCCTTTGAAGCGCCAAGGGGCTGCGCCTCGACGGATATTTTCGCCCCCTCCACCCCTTCGAGGGCGTCCCTTGCGTTAATAATAAGGTTCAGCAAAGCCTGTTTAAGCCACGAAGGGTCAGCGTCTACCTTCGGGAGCCCGCCGGAAACAAAAATTTCAAGGGAGATAGACGGAGGAAGGGCGTGGGCGGCGATTTCTCTGATTTCGCCCAGAATCTCGCAAAGATTAACCGCCCGCCGCCCGTCGGGGGCTTTTTTGCCGCCGCTGGCGATGCTTTTGGCCAGCCTGCCTCCTTCAAGGGCACTTTTCCTTGCGAAAGCAAGGGCCTCGCGTTCGCTTTCCGATCCGTCCCTGCCCGCGGATTCGCAAGAGGAGACTATGGCCTGCAGGATGTTGCCGAGGTCGTGCGCGACTCCGGCTGCGTAAATATTTCCCCCGCCCTCTTCCTTCAGCGCGGGCCCGAGGTGAAGCTCCAAAGCCTCCAGATTGCCGGAGCGCTTTGTCGAAGCCCGCATTACCAGCTGAAATTCGCCCTTGGCGCCCTCCAGGGTGGCGAGGAAAGCCCCTCCCCCCGCGAGGGAGGAGCCGATGGCCTCTCTTAGCGCCGCCGAGCGGCCCGCCCTGGCGAAACTCCATAGTGAGCGTCCTCTCATATCCTCGCCCTCGGCCCCAAGCAATTTCGCCGCGTCAGGCGGGCACTCAAGGATCGAGCCGTTATCTGGATCTACGCGAAGCGAGGCTCCAAAAAAATCTGGGCAACCGCCCGGGGAAGAGCCGTCGGCCCGCCCCGCGACGATAGTGCCGAAAAAGGAGTCGCGCGCCTCGAATATAAAGCTCCCCTCCGGCGTGGAGAGGTCAAGCTGCCCGCTTGCGCCCCCCTTGAGCCATTCCTTTGCTGCCTCGCGCTGGCTTTCGCCGAAAAGCTCCCAAAAATTCCTCCCCGTCGCCAGCTCAGGCGAGAAACCAGCCAGCAGGGAGGTGCGTCCGTTGGCGAAGACCACCCTGCCGCGGGGGTCGAGCAGAGCCACCGCCATGCCTCCTCCGACGCGAAAGGCTACGCCTGCGGCGGCCCGCCTGGCGGTGATGGCGAGGGTGAGCGAGGCGACAAGGAACCAGCCCGACAAAACGGCGAAGACCAAAAAAAGCTCCAGGCCGCTCCAATAACGCCCCGCAAGGCCGATGAGGGCGAGGAAGGCGCAGATGAGGTTGAGATAAACTCCACCCTCACCGCCTTTTAAGTGCGGCTTGCGGATTAATCCGGCGATGGACGCCGAAAAAGCCAAAAAGTATAGGGGAAAAGAGGAATAGGCGGGGTCCACGCCCAGCAGCCAGCCCAAGAGCCCCCAAAAGAGTAACGCCGCGCAGGCGAAAAGAGCTACTCCGGAGGTTTTTGCCGCGTCGGCAAAACTGTTTCCGCACACTACAAGGGAGAGGGCGAGCCCGCCGAGCGTTTCCATCAGCCCTGTCGGCAATTT
>SRXB01000186.1 GCA_009724975.1 bacterium
GCGGCCCTTTTTTTATCACTCCTTTGAGTGATGCGCTTAAAAAACCCTTGTCTTATAAGGAAAAGAAGATGGAAGAAGAGAAAAAAGGCGCGACATCGGGAAGGTCGGGGAGGCCGGGGAGGAGGTGAATCTATTGCGGCAGCACTATTATTATATGTCGGGCGACTACGCCAAGTGCGCCGATGGATTTGCCGGATTGACTGGTGAATTCGCGGATAATCCCGTGGTTTACCTCATCGGAGCCGATTGCCGCTATAACCTCGGCAAGAGGGAGGAGGCGCGGGCGCTCGCGCAAAAGGGCCTTTCCCTCCTCAAGGAGGGGGAAAAAGAGCGCTACATGCCGCGTCTTGGGGTTTTGCTGGGGGAATAATCCCTTTGCCGCGTCACTTCCCGCCGCAGGCGGGGCATCCCTGCATCGAGAGGGGCTTTTCAAGGCTGCAACGCGCCAAAAGCGCGTCGTCCGAGAAGATTTCCCGCGTGGGGCCGTCCGCCGCCACCGTACCGTCGCTAAGGACTATGGTGCGTTCGCATACGTCCATCACCATGTCCAGGTCGTGGGTGGCGATTATCTTGGTGTGCTCGAACCCCTTTAAAAGGTTTATCAGTCTTCTGCGGGCGGCGGGGTCGAGGTTTGAGGTCGGCTCGTCCATCACGAGGATGTCGGGCCACATCGAGAGGACCGAGGCTATCGCCACCGCCCTTTTTTCGCCGCCGGAGAGGCGGTGGGGCGGGCGGTCGCGAAGGCCCAGAGCCCCTACCCTCTCAAGGGCGTTCAAAACCCTCTCGTTTACCTCCTCAAGGGGCAGGCCCAGGTTAAGCGGGCCGAAGGCGACGTCTTCATAGACCGTGGGCATGAAGAGCTGGTCGTCGGGGTCCTGGAAGACCATCCCCACGGTACGCCTCACGGTTTCGAGAGTTCCTTTTGTTATCGGCACGTGGCCTATGCGCACCGCCCCCTCCATCGGCCACAAAAAGCCGTTAAGGTGCAGAAGGAGGGTAGATTTTCCCGCCCCGTTGGCCCCCACAAGCGCCACCGATTCGCCATGGGTGAGGGTGAAGGTCACCCCCTTTAGCGCCCGTGTAGAATCGGGGTAGGTGAATTTGAGGTCGGCTACTTCAACGAGATGGTGGCTCATCGCTTATATTCCCGTAATCAGTTTTCCCAGCGCCTGCGGGAGGTTTATGAAGCGGGCCGCCAGAAAGAAGGCCGACCAGCAAAGGACGAAAAGCGCCTCGGCGCCGCCGAAGCGCACCTCCCGCGAGAGGCGTATCTCGCCGGAGAAGCCCCGCGCCAGCATAGCGCTGTAAACGCGCTCGGCCCGCTCGATGGTGCGAAGAAGAAGGTGCCCTATTATCTGGGTGAAGACCGAAAGGCCCATGCCTCGGCCCGAAAAGGCCCTAAGCGCCCTCGCCCGCGAGGCCCTCACCGCCTCCTCGCCCAGCACGAAGAGGTAGCGGTATAAAAAGAGCAATTGCACCGTCATCACGCGGGGAAGGCCAAGGCGCTGGAGGCCAAGGCACAGCCCCTGGAAGCTGGTGACGGCTATGAGGACGAAGGCGGTTCCGACGGTGAGGCAAAAGCGCGTCATTATCGAGAAAAAGGAGATCCAGCCGCCGCTAAGCCCCAGCTCCCCCAGTTGAACCATTATCTTCTTGTCGAAAAGGGGGTTCCATATTCCCACGAGGAAGGCGAAGGGGGCCACGGCCAGCACTTTTTTGGCGACGAAGCCGAAGGGAATGCGCCCCGAACCCGCCAGCCACAGGGGAAAGAGGGCGTAGGGCAAAAGCGCCGAGATTTCGTATTTGGGGAAGGAGACTACGCAAAGGACGAAGACGATGGTCGTCATCACCTTAGCCGTAGGGTCCAGGCGGTGTACGGCGGTCTCCTGCGAGGCGAGGCGGTCTAGCCTGCCGAGGTCGGAAAAGGCGGCTTCCAGCTTGCCCACGGCGCTATTTCAGGTTCCGGCCGGTAGTGGTGGTGACGAGCTTGCCGTGTTTCACCCCCTTGGCGCCGATGAGCGCGTCGGCAAGCGTCCTCACTTCGCCAGCCTTGCCCTTCACCACGATAACCTCAAGGCAGTTGTGGGCGTCCAGGTGGGCGTGGAGCACCGATATTATCTTGTCGTGCCAGGTATGCTGGTGCTCGGTCAGCTTGTCGGCGAGGTCGCGGGTGTGGTGGTCGTAGACCAGCGTCACCGTTCCGACTATCTCCTCGTCGCTGCGGCTCCACTGGTCCTCGACGAGGGTGTTGCGAATCAGGTCGCGCACCGCCTCGGAGCGGTTCACGTATCCCTTGCGCTCCAAAAGCTCGTCGAAGCGCTCCAAAAGCCCCGCTTCTATTGAAACCCCGAATCTTATCACCTGCGCCATTGGCTGACTCCCGAAGGAAAGTACTGCGTAACACGATTTTTATATTTTTGCTATTGACAAGTATAGCACAAGCGCCTACCTTTTCGCCATAGTGTAACACGAATAGTAGGTTTAGTTTTACCAAAGCAGTTGGCAAGGAGATTGCCCATGCATATGGCCGACGCCCTTGTATCGCCCGCGGTTGGCGGGACTATGTGGGCCGCCACCGCAGCCGCCACCGCTTATTGCGCCAAGAAAGTGCGAGAGGAGATGGATGACCGCAAGGTTCCCCTGATGGGGGTTCTGGGCGCTTTCATTTTCGCCGCGCAGATGGTCAATTTCACCATTCCGGCGGCCGGTTCAAGCGGACACCTCGGCGGCGGGATGATTCTGGCCATCTTGCTCGGCCCCCACGCCGCCTTCATCGTCATGGCCTCGGTTTTGGCGGTGCAGGCGCTCTTTTTCGCCGACGGGGGCCTTCTGGCTCTGGGCTGCAACATAATAAACCTCGGCGTCTTCCCCTGCTTTATCGGCTACCCGTTAATCTACCGCAAAATCGTCGGCGACAACCCCACGGCGGGTCGTATAACGGCGGGGGCGCTGGTTTCCGCGGTAATCGGGCTCCAGCTCGGGGCTTTGGGTGTCGTTCTGGAGACCTATTTTTCCGGCGTCTCGGAGCTTCCTTTTCGCACCTTCCTGTTTTTGATGCAGCCCATACACCTCGCGATAGGGGTTGTGGAGGGGCTGGCCACTGCGGCGGTGGTAAACTTCGTCTGGCGCGAGGAGCCCGAGATTATCCTGCGCGCCGGTCAAAAAACGCCCGGAAGCGCCCTTTCCACGCGGCGCATCCTGGTGGTGTTCGTACTTCTCGCGGCCCTTTGCGGCGGCGTCCTCTCGTGGTTTGCCTCCACCAACCCCGACGGCCTTGAGTGGGCCATTCAAAAGGTGACCGGCAGGGAAGAGGTGGAGAAAAAGGGCGGAGCTTTGCGCGAAGCCATGGGCGAGCTGCAAAAAAATACCGCCCTGATGCCCGATTACTCTTTGGGGCAACGCCAGGAGAAGGGTGCGGAAGGCGAGACGGTGGCGGAGAAGGGGAGAGGCGAGGCGGGGCTCATCGGGGGCGCCGTCACCCTTGCCCTGGCCGTTCTTTCAGGGTGGATACTCAGCCTGCGACGGAAAACACCCGCCCCGCGATGACCGCCGATGAAATTTTCAATTTATCCTGGGTGAAAAAAAGCCGATAAGTTGTACACTAGGTGTGCATAGCAACTCTTTGCGCCAGGGGGAAGTAGAATGTCTGTAGATTCCCAGCACGTACAGGCTTTTCCAACTTTTTTCGCTCCCGGCGAGCGCATAGCGCCCGAGGAGGTTTCCCTTGCGGCGAAAAGAGCCTCGTGCGATCCCCTCATAAGGGTCGTTCTCCGGTCTGTTCTCGGCTATGTCCTCATCCTCAATAGAAATCGTCAGATTCTTGCGGGCAATGAAGAGCTTCTGGGCCTGATGGGGGTGAAGGAGAAGGAGAGCCTCCTCGGCCAGCGCCCGGGCGAAGCCCTTATGTGCGTTCACGCCAAGGAGGGACCCTCAGGTTGCGGCACCTCGCGCCACTGCAAGGCGTGCGGCGCGGTTCTCGCAATACTCTCGGCGCTGGGGACCGACCAGCCTGCCCAGGGCGAGTGCCACCTTTGCTCGGAGGTGGGCGGCAAGTTTCACTGCGCCGAGTTTCGGGTCAACGCCACACCCATAAACATAGCGGGCGAGAAGTGCCTGGTCTTCGTCCTGGTCGACATAAGCGGGCAAAAGAGGCGCGAAGCACTTGAGAGGATCTTCATTCACGACCTTCGCAACTCGGTGACTGGCCTTTTGGGGTGGGGAGACCTTCTTGAAACGGGTTCCACCGAGAAGGCGGCCAAAAGCATGATACAGCTTAGCCGCGAGATAGGCCTTGTCCTTGAGGAGCATGCGGCGCTCATGCACGCGGAGAGCGGCGAACTTTGCGTCAGCCTCGCCGAGGTTTCCGTGGAGGAGATTTTCGATACGGTGTCGGCGGCGCTGATATGCACCGAGGCGGCGCGGGGAAAAACGCTGAAGTCGCAAAAAGCGGCTGGCGCTTGCGACAAAATCTTCACCGACATCACACTCGTCACCAGAGTCCTGATAAACATGGGGAAAAACGCCTTTGAGGCGACT
>SRXB01000187.1 GCA_009724975.1 bacterium
GGGCAGCGTCATGGCCAAGGCGGGCGACCTCGTGAAGGCCAACGACACCGCTTTGGTCACGATAAACCAGGTCAATCCGGTCCTCGTGCGCTTCACAGTGCCCGAGTCCGACCTTCCGAGGGTCCAGAAGTTCCGCAAGGAGGGTTCGCTGAAAATCCGCGCCGACCTTCCCGGGCGCGGCGGCGAGGCGAGGGAGGGCAAGATAGTCTTTCTCGACAACGCGGTAGACCGCGCCACCGGCACGATAACCCTGAAGGCGGAGTTCGTAAATGAAGACGGCGCGCTCTGGCCCGGGCAGTTCACAACCCTGGTCCTGAACCTTTTTACCCTGAAAGACGCCGTCACCATACCTTCCCCCGCTATATTGACGGGGCAGAAGGGCCCCTACGTCTTCGTAATCAAGGAAGGAGTCGCCTCGGTGAGGCCGGTGAAGCCCGGCCCCTCGGCCAACAACATCACGGTTGTAGATAGCGGAGTCTCCGCCGGTGAGACGGTCGTGACCGACGGCCAGCTCAAGCTCTACCCCGACGCGCAGACCGTGCTCAAGCCCGCGGTGGGAAGCGCCGCGCCGCAGGCGGCGGCCCAGGGAGGCGCTAAGTGAGCGTCTCGGGCCTTTTCATCCGCCGACCGGTGATGACCACCCTAATTATGCTGGGGATGGTCCTCTTCGGCCTTATGGCGTATCGCTACCTGCCGGTCAACGACCTCCCCAACGTCGATTTCCCTACGATTCAGGTGAGCGCGAGCCTTCCGGGCGCAAATCCCGAGACGATGGCCTCCGCCGTCGCCACTCCGCTTGAAAAGCAGTTCTCGACCATCGCCGGCATCGAGACGATGACCTCAAGCTCCAACCTCGGCCTCACTTCGGTGACGCTGATGTTCAACCTCGACCGCGACATAGACGCCGCCGCCCAGGACGTGCAGGCCGCCATCGCCAAGACTTTGTCGCAACTTCCAAAAGAGATAACCACTCCTTCCTACCAGAAGGTCAATCCGGCGGACCAGCCGATACTTTACATGGCCTTAAGTTCCGACACCCTGCCCCTCTCCACACTGAACGAGTACGCCGAGACGCAGATTGCCCAGCGCATCTCTACCCTTCCCGGCGTGGCGCAGGTGCAGGTTTTCGGCTCGCAGAAATACGCGGTGAGGATAAACCTCGACCCGCAAAAGCTCGCTTCCCGCGGCATAGGCATCGAAGAGGTGGCCAACGCGGTCAAGGCCGGCAACGTTAACCTTCCCACCGGAACCCTGTGGGGGCCCGACCAGGCGCTGATGCTGCGCGCCAACGGCCAGCTTGAGGACGCCAGGGCTTTTCGCCAGCTCATAGTGGCTTACAGGCAGGGCGCGCCGGTAAGGCTCTCGGACGTGGGCGAGGTCTACGACAGCGTGCAGAACGACAAGGTCGCGAGCTGGTTCATGGGCGACCGCGCCATTGTTCTGGCCATTCAGCGCCAGCCCGGCACCAACACCGTCGCCATCGCCGATTCGGTCAAGAGCACCCTCGGCAAGATAATGGAACAGGTCCCGGCTTCGGTTAAGGTCGATGTCCTTTACGACCGCTCCCTCTCGATCCGAGCCTCGGTCGACGAGGTCAAATTCACCCTCGTCCTCACCTTCCTCCTCGTCATAGGCGTCATCTTCTTCTTTTTGCGGAACGTCTCGGCCACCGTCATCCCGAGCGTCGCGCTGCCCTTAAGCGTAATCGGCACCTTCGCGGCGATGTATGCCTTCGGCTTTTCGGTGGACAACCTCTCTTTGATGGCGCTGACCCTCTCGCTGGGCTTTGTCGTCGACGACGCCATAGTCATGCTCGAAAACGTCGTACGCCACATGGAGATGGGCAAAAAGCCCCTCAAGGCCGCCGAGGACGGCGCCAAAGAGATAGGCTTCACCATCATCTCCATGACTATCTCGCTCGCGGCGGTCTTTATTCCGCTTATTTTCATGAGCGGGATCATCGGCAGGCTCTTTCGGGAGTTCGCCGTAGTCATCTCGGTGGCGATTCTCATCTCGGGCGTTGTCTCTCTTACCCTCACCCCGATGATGTGCTCTCGCTTTTTGACCCACCACGAGAAAGAAAAGCACGGCTGGCTCTTTCGCCTCTCGGAGCGCGGCTTCGAGGCGAGCCTTCGCTTTTATGAGCGCAGCCTGCGCTGGTTCGTCCAGCACCGCAAAAGCGCCCTTGTCTTTTCGCTGGCTGTTCTCTTGGGGACCGTCTGGCTTTTCAAGGCCGTTCCCAAGGGCTTTTTGCCCAGCGAAGACAACAATATGATCTTCGGCACCACCGAGGCCGCCGAGGGCGTTTCCTTCGACAACATGGTCAGGCACCAAAAAGCCGTGGCGGAGGTTGTTGCGAAAAACCCCAACGTCGCCGCCTTCATGTCTTCCGCGGGCGCGGGCGGCCCTTCGGCCACCGGCAACATGGGGCGCGTTTTCGTGCGCCTGAAGGACCGCGAGGGGCGAAAAGATAGCGCCGAGAAGGTCATCGAGCAGCTAAGGCCGGAGCTGGGGCAGATTCCGGGCATGCGGGCTTTTTTCGTCGTGCCGCCGCCCATACGCCTCACCGCCACCTTCTCCAAGGCCAATTACCAGTACGCCCTGCAGGGCTCAGACCTCGACAGCCTCTACCAGTTCGCCCCGATTCTTGAGGCTAAACTGCGCGAAAACCCGCTTTTGCAGGATGTGACGAGCGACCTTCTGCTCAAAAACCCGCAGGTCACCCTTGAGATAGACCGCGACAGGGCCAGCGCGCTGGCGGTGAGCGCCGACCAGATCGAGAACACCCTTTACTACGCCTACGGTTCGCGCCAGGTCTCCACCATCTACACCTCCACCAACCAGTACTGGGTGGTGATGCAGCTGGACCCGAAATACCAGCTCGATACCGCCGCGCTAGGCCTCCTCTACGTCAAGAGCGCCAGGGGCGACCTCGTGCCAATCTCCTCGGTGGCCAAGATTCGGCGCACCGTCGGCCCGCTTACGGTGAACCATTCCGGGCAGCTCCCCTCGGTGACGCTGGCCTTCAACACCAAGCCCGGTGTATCGCTGGGCGACGCCGTGGCCTCGGTGGAAAAGTCGGCCGCCGAGATACTACCGGCGGAGATAACCGGCTCCTTCAGCGGAACGGCGCAGGCCTTCCAGTCCTCGCAGGCGGGCATGGCCACCCTTTTGGCGCTGGCGATACTTGTCATCTACATAGTCCTGGGCGTCCTCTACGAAAGTTTCGTGCACCCGCTAACCATCCTCTCGGGCCTGCCTTTCGCGGGCTTCGGGGCGCTTTTAACCCTCTACCTCTTCGGGGCCGAACTAAACGTTTATAGCTACGTCGGCCTTATAATGCTCATCGGCGTGGTGAAGAAAAACGCCATAATGATGGTAGATTTCGCCATCGACGCAGAGCGCAGGGAGGGCAAGGAGCCGATGGAGGCTATTTTGGAGGCTTGCGTCATCCGTTTCAGGCCCATAATGATGACCACGATGGCCGCGCTGATGGGAACCCTGCCAATCGCCCTTGGCTTCGGTGCGGGGGCTGAGACCAGAAGGCCGCTGGGGCTGGCGGTGGTCGGCGGACTCGCCTTCTCGCAGTTTATAACCCTCTACGTAACGCCGGTTTTCTATTATTACATGGATGTGTTCCAGAAAAGGGCCAACAGGACCTTCCGGCGAAAAGTAAAGGAGCACGCCCGCGAGGAATAGCGGACCCTTTTTAAGTTGTCCATAACGGCAAGGCGTGGCAAAATCGTCCGCATGGAGGGTTTTTCCATGCCGCGCCGCCTGATTTTAACCTTCACCGCCCTTGTTTTCATGGCCGCCTGCGCCGCCAAGGCCCCCGAAGGGGGAGCCGGAAGCGGCGGGAAAACGGGCGTGGCTTTCAGCCTCTCACAGACCGCTTCCGAGTGCCTCAATGGGGGCGCCACCCTCGCAATAGGCCCCGACCTCGATTCCGACGGCCTTCTGGACCCCGCCGAAAAGCGAAATGAACTTTACCTTTGCGGCGACGGCGTCAAAACCGCCCTTGGAGAGCTTGCTACCATACCAGAGGGCGCTATTTGCGCCGAGGGCGGCTTCGCCGTAGAGCTCGGCCTTGATATTGACGGCGACGGAGCCCTTTCCCCTGTCGAGATCCTCAAGAGCAAAACCTTTTGCTCCGGAACCGCGCAGGACGCGGACGGCGACGGCTACCCGCCAAACGATTTTTCCTCAAAACCACTTGACTGCGACGACCACAACCCGAAAATTCACCCGGGCGCGGCTGAGATCAGCGACGGGATTGACAACGACTGCGATCTTCTGGCCGACGAGGGGTTCGACGCAGACAAGGACGGCTTTTGCTCCTTTCTCGACCCCGACGATTCCGATCCGCTCGTATACCCGGGCGCGCCCGAGGTGTGCGACGGCAAGGACAACGACGGCGACGGCCAAAAAGACGAAGGCTTTGACTCCGACGGCGATTCCATAGCCGATTGCGTGGACTGCGACCCGCAAAACCCCGCCATCTATCAGGGGGCCGCCGACATTACCCGAAATTTGGTT
>SRXB01000521.1 GCA_009724975.1 bacterium
GGGGTTATCTCTATCATCCCGTCGTTCCTTTCGGTTAAAAATTGGTCCGTCTTTTTTTGATTGTCCGTCAAGGGAAAAGGTTACGTCTTCCCTTAAAATATATCCCCTATTTTCGGGTAGAATTTCTTATAAGGCGCGAAATGTCAAATCCTCTAGCGGCCAAAGAAGCAGTGATTTTTTGATATTCCACCTCGTCCATGTTTTTTTCCCGCGCCAGAATCCACAGATAATTTTTGCGGGGCTCGGATACGACCACGTAGCGGTAGTCGTCGGGGAGGTCGATTATCCAGTAGTCCCCCCAGAAGGGGCGGAAGAAGGAGACCTCAAGTTTGGCGTTTGTCAGGGAGTCCACGACCCTTGCGGTGCCGCTGGCGCTTTTGGTTTTGCCGCCGCGCTCGCACTCGTTCAGCACCGAGACCGTCCCGTCGTCACGGAGCGAATAGGTAGCTCTGGAATCCACGCACCCCTCCTGAAAACCGGCGGGAAGGCGCGCTATCTCATGCCATAACCCCATGTAGCGGCCCAAATCGACCTTCTGGACGGTCTGAAGGTCTGTTTTAACCGGAGCGCCCGAGCACCCGAAAAGAGAAATTAACGCGGCCATTAGCGCCAGAATCTTTTTCAATGGTCATTCCTCGCCTTTTTGGGGTTTTCAGCGGACCTGCCTTTGGAGGACGGTGTCCTTGAGCCAGCGGTCGTCGTCGCGGGCGGGGTGGTCGATGTTGTAGTGCAGTCCGCGGCTCTCTTTGCGGAATCTGGCGCTTTCGATGACGAGGCCCGCCACCAGAGCGAGGTTGCGAAGCTCGATGAGGTTTGGGGTCACGCGAAAGTGCTTGTAGTAGTCGTCTATCTCCTCGGCCAGGAGATCCATGCGCTTGTGGGCGCGCTCAAGGCGCTTGTCCGAGCGCACGAGGCCGACGTAATTCCACATGAAGCGGCGTATCTCGTCCCAGTTCTGGGTTATGACCACCTCCTCGTCGCTGTCGGTGGTTCCGGCGTAATCCCAGGGGTCCGGCTCGGGGCTGGG
>SRXB01000188.1 GCA_009724975.1 bacterium
GCCCTTGTTCGACAACACTCTCGTGATCGCCGCCGTAAGCGTGGTCTTGCCGTGGTCAACGTGGCCTATCGTGCCGATGTTGATGTGCGGCTTATTTCTTTCAAATTTCTCTTTAGCCATTGTCCACTCCCCTTTTATTCGTCCGGAGAAACGGAAAAATGGACCCGCCGCCCACCCGGGCCAGCGGATCAATTGGATAATCAACAAAAAAAGATAAATGGAGCCCACGACCGGAATTGAACCGGTGACCTCATCCTTACCAAGGATGTGCTCTGCCGACTGAGCTACGTGGGCTCGGCTATTTACAGGTTTTGGAGCGGGAGACGGGGCTCGAACCCGCGACCCTCAGCTTGGAAGGCTGACGCTCTAGCCAACTGAGCTACTCCCGCGTCATCAAAGCAAAAATTTTGGTGGTGGGGGGAGGAATCGAACCTCCGAAGGCTCACGCCGGCAGATTTACAGTCTGCTCCCTTTGGCCGCTCGGGAACCCCACCACGGACAATTTCTGTCTTTTTATTCCTGGAGCTGGCGAAGGGACTTGAACCCGCAACCTGCTGATTACAAATCAGCTGCTCTACCGATTGAGCTACGCCAGCTTGATTTCTTGGCCCGATGGCGCGCTAAGGCCCTCCTCCCAGCAGAAGGAGGGTGGATGCTAGCCCAGTGCGCCGTGGGTGTCAAGAGCAAATTTACGGGCGCAAGGGGTTTTTTAAAGCATCCTCACGGGGCGGAAAAACGCCTCAGCGCTTCATAGGCGAAGACGCCCGCCGCCACGCTTATATTCAGGGAGGAGACGCTCCCCCTCATTGGCAGTGAGGCCAAAAGATCGCAGTTTTGAGCCACGTTCGGCCTAAGCCCCTTGTCCTCCGCGCCCAGGACGACGGCGAGGGGGAAAAAGAACTTGGCCTTGTAAAGCTCTTCCCCCTCCGGCGCGGTCCCCAGCACGAAAAAACCCTCGTCTTTCAGTTCGCGCAGGGTGCGGGCGATGTTTACCACCTGCGCCACCGGCATCTTGGCCAGCGCCCCAGCCGAGCTTCGCACCGCCGAGGCGCAAAGTCCCGCCGCGCGGTCTTTGGGGATTATTATGCCTCCAGCCCCAACCCCGTCGGCCACTCTGGCCACCGCGCCGAGATTTCTGGGGTCTTTTACGGAATCCAGGACGAAGAGCAGGGGGAATTTTCCCTTTTCCCTTGAGTTCATTATTATGGAGTCGACTTCCGCGTATTCCCACCCGCCGCAAAGAAGGCACACCCCCTGGTGATTGCCCCCTTCCGCCAGCTGGTCGAGCTTCTGCCGGGGCATCGTCTCGGGAACAAGCCCCGCCCCCCTGGCCAGATCGAGAATCTGCTGATCTATTTTAGCCCCCTCGGCGACCGCTATCCGCTGGCAGGTCTTCGGAAGGAGGGTCAGCTGCTCCTCGACCGGTCGACGTCCATAAATCCACTCTCTCACTAAAGTCCCTCGTCTATCTCGCGGGCTATGCGCCTCGCCGCGTCCACGGGGTCCTCGGCGGCTTTTATGGGCCTGCCGACAACTATATAGTCCGCGCCCGCCCTTACCGCTCCGGCGGGGGTGGCGACGCGGCTCTGGTCGTCGAGCGAGGAGCCCGCCGGACGAACCCCGGGGGTGACGATAAGGCCATCGCTCCATTTATAGCGTATGAGCCCCGCCTCAAGGGGAGAGGCCACAACGCCGTCGGCCCCGCTCGCCTTCGCCAGAAGGGCGAAACGCTCCACGGCGGCGGCGGGCGAGCCCTCTACACCAAGTTCCGCGAGGGTCTGCTGGCTGTGGCTGGTGAGAACCGTCACCGCAAGGAGCTTCGGGGGGGTCTTCCCCGCCTTGAGGGAACCTTCCCTGACAGCTTCGGCGGCCTTTTTCAGCGCCTCGCTCCCCGCGAGGGCGTGCATGTTTATCATGAAGGCGCCCAGCGAGGCGGCGGCCCTCACCGCGCCCGCCACGGTTGCGGGGATGTCGTGGAATTTAAGGTCCAAAAAGACCTTCTCTCCCCTGCCCGCGATCTTTTCCACCAGCGCGGGCCCCTCTGAGACGAAAAGCTCAAGCCCGACCTTGAAAACCCCGACCTCGCCCGAGAGTTTGTCCACCCACTTTAGCGCGTCGGCGGAGTTGTCCACGTCCAGCGCGAATATTACCCTCTCCCTGCCGGTCATGCCTTGCGCTCCGCCACCCACTTGGAGGCATAAGCGGCGACCTCGCCGATTGCCATCTTCGCTTCCGCCCCTCCGGCGCGCTCCTTCACCTCCACAACCCCCTCTTTTAGACCCTTGGAGCCGATGGTGATGCGAAGGGGGATGCCCAGAAGGTCGGCATCCTTGAATTTGACCCCCGCCCGTTCATCGCGGTCGTCGAAAAGAACTTCTACGCCTGATTTCACAAGAGCGCTCTGGATTTCGCGGGCTACGCGCATGCTCTCCTCGTCCTTTACCTGCACCGGAAGGATTATCACCTCCCACGGCGCGATGGGGACGGGCCAGACGATGCCGTTTTCGTCGTAATTCTGCTCAATGGCGGAGGCCAGGGTGCGCCCGACCCCTATGCCGTAGCAGCCCATCACGATTTCAACGTCTTTTCCGCTGGCGTCGAGGAAGGTTGCCTTGAGCTTTTCGGAATATTTGGTGCCGAGCTTGAAGATGTGGCCAACCTCGATGCCCCTTGCGACCGTTATGTTTTTGCCGCAGCGCGGGCAGGGGTCGCCAGCGAGGATGAAGCGAAGGTCGGCCCACCCCTCTACTGTGAAATCCCTTCCGGCGACGAGGTTTTTATAGTGCGCGTCGGGCTGGTTGGCCCCCGAGATGAAATGGGAGAGGCCGCGCAAAGCGCGGTCGAAGTAGACCGGCACTTTTATCCCGCAGGGGCCAGCGAAGCCGGAGGGTGCGCAGGTGGCTTCCCTCACCTGCTCCTCGGTGGCGAGCTCGGCGTAGTTGGCGCCGACCAGGTTTTTCACCTTGGCGGGGTTGGCGTCGTGGTCGCCGCGCACGCAAACCGCCACCAGCGGAGCGCCGACGGCGTCGGTGGCGAAAATCAGGGTTTTGGCGACCTCGGCGGGCGAAACCTTGAAGAAAGCGCACACCTCGTCGATGGTTCTCACGTTCGGCGTGGCGATGAGCTCCCTCGCCGGAGCCTTCGAGGAATCGGCCTCGGCTCCGTCGTGGGTAACCTCGGCCTTCTCCACGTTCGCCCCGTAACCGCACTCGCAGGCCGCGATGGCGTCCTCGCCCGACTGGGCAAGAACCATGAACTCATGCGAGAAACTGCCGCCTATCGCCCCCGAATCGGCCTCCACCGCCACGAATTTCAGGCCGCAGCGACGGAAGATATTATTGTAGGCCTCCTTCATCAGGCGGTAACTCTCCTCGGCTCCGGCGTTGTCGGTGTCGAATGAGTAGGCGTCCTTCATGATGAACTCGCGCGAGCGCATCACGCCGAAGCGCGGTCGTATCTCGTCGCGGAACTTCGTCTGAATCTGGTAGAGGTTGACCGGCAACTGGCGGTAAGATCGCACCACCGAGCGCACGAGATCGGTTATGACCTCCTCGTGGGTCGGCCCCATGCAGTAATCGCGTCCGTGGCGATCCCTAAAGCGCAAAAGCTCCTTGCCGTAATAATCCCAGCGGCCCGACTCCTGCCAGAGCTCGGCGGGCTGGACGGCGGGCATTAGCACTTCCTGCGCTCCGGCGCGGTCCATCTCTTCGCGTATGATGTTTTCGATTTTGCGAAGCGAGCGAAGGCCTGCGGGCATGTAGTTGTAGATGCCTGCGGCGAGTTTCCTGATCAGCCCGGCGCGGTACATCAGCTTGTGGCTTATTACTTCGGCTTCGGCTGGGTCTTCGCGGAGGGTTTCGACGAAAAGTTTGGAGTAGTCCATTTTATATTCCTCGGTTGTTTATATTGAAAAATTTAGGCCGGATTGAGCAAGGTTGGAATCGCATTTTATTCAATGCAAAATGCCCTCACGTTCAAGCACCTTGCGTATTTCTTCGAAAATTGCAGCAATATTTCCAGCAGGGAATCGTATTTGCCCAAGTCCATTGATATTTGAAAACTCTTCGCATCCATCTTCCAGCAAAATTATTGCGCGACAAAAACCAAGCCGACCCTGAAAAAGCCCAGCCTCATGAATTACATTCATTCTTGCGTATTTTTTACCATCGCCGTGTTCGTCTTCGGCAGTCATAACCAAAAAGGCTATAACAGCGTCATCAAGCATTTGTGAAAGTCTTTGTATATTTGTAGTACCGGCAACTGGCAATCTATTAAATTCATCCCATGGTAAATTTAATCTATCTTGAATAAAATCCTTTAGAACTTTCCATTCTCCAGACTTTCCATGTCCGATAAATATTTTTACACCTGTTCTTTGGTAGGCTTTTTTGTCTCTCTGGATAGATGCAACGTGGGACCATGCTCGACTTGCGATATTGGCCAAATCCAAACAACCCTTTGCGGCTAATTTTATCTCTAAAGCTTTTGACAGTTCAACCAGATGTGCAGGAGGCTTAATCCCCTGTGTCATAGCC
>SRXB01000189.1 GCA_009724975.1 bacterium
AAAATGGTCGATTTCATGTCGATAGGCACCAACGACCTCATCCAGTACACCATAGCCATCGACCGGGGCAACGAGCATGTGGCCTACCTCTACGAGCCCCTCAACCCCGCGGTCCTCAGGCTCATAAAGATGACTGCCGACGCGGGCAAAAAAGAGGGCAAACTGGTTTCGGTTTGCGGCGAAATGGCTGGCGACGAGCTTTACACCGTTCTTTTGCTGGGGCTGGGGGTGGACGAACTCTCCATGCAGGCTTCGATGGTCCCAAGAATCAAGCGCGTCATAAAAAAGACGACCACCGGCGAGGCCGAGGAGTTGGCCGGAAAGCTTCTTCAGATGTCTACGGCGGGAGAGGTCGAGGATTTCCTCCGAAAATATTTTAAAGAAAAACAGCCTGGACTTCTGGACCCGCTAAGCGAAAAGCTGTAAGATGTAAAGATTGTCTTTGAACCGGATATATGAACCCTAGAAACTAAAAAAGGGGATTTGCGAAAAATGGGCATGACCAACTTCCTTTTCACCTCTGAAAGCGTTACCGAAGGCCACCCGGACAAGGTCGCCGACAGAATCTCCGATTCCATTCTCGACGCGCTCCTTGAGCAGGACAAGCGTTCGAGGGTTGGGTGCGAAACCCTCGTCACCACCGGCATGGCGATGATTGCGGGCGAGATAACCACCAACGCCAAAATCGACTACGCCGACATAGTCAGAAACACCATTAAGGAGATCGGCTACACCGACCCTTCGATGGGTTTCGACTGGGAGGCCTGCGCGGTGCTCGTCTCCATAGACAAGCAGTCCCCCGACATCGCCATGGGCGTCAACGAAACCGGCGACCACGAGCAGGGCGCGGGCGACCAGGGGCTCATGTTCGGCTACGCCTCCAACGAGACGGCGGTGATGATGCCGATGCCCATCTACTACGCCCACAAGCTCACCGAGCGCCTCGCCGAGGTCCGCAAGAAGGGGCTTGTCGATTTCTTCCGCCCCGACGGCAAGAGCCAGGTGACGATACGCTACGAGGGCAACAAGCCCGTCAGCGTCGACGCGGTAGTCATCTCCACCCAGCACACCCCCGATGCCACCCAAAAGCAGATTCACGAGGCGGTCATGGACCTCGTCATCAAGCCGGTGATTCCCGACGCGATGATGGCCAAGGACGTCCGCTACTACATCAACCCCACGGGCCGCTTCGTAATCGGCGGACCCATGGGCGACTGCGGCCTCACTGGCCGCAAGATAATCGTCGACACCTACGGCGGCCACGGCAGCCACGGCGGCGGCGCATTCTCCGGCAAGGATCCCTCCAAGGTCGACCGCAGCGCCTCCTACATGGCCCGCTACGTCGCCAAAAACGTCGTGGCGGCTGGCCTTGCCGACCGCTGCGAGGTCCAGCTCTCCTACGCCATCGGCGTGGCCGAGCCGGTTTCCGTCATGATAGACACCTTCGGCACCGGAAAGATAAAGCCCGACCGCATAGCCCAGATAATCCGCGATGTCTTCCCCATGAAGCCCCGCCAGATTATCGAAACCCTCGACCTTCTGCGCCCCATCTACAAAAACACTTCCTCCTACGGACACTTCGGGCGCGAACTGCCCGAGTTCACCTGGGAGAAGACCAATAAAGTGGCCGAACTCAGGAGTGCGGCGGGGCTCAAGTAACAAACGCGGCTAAATTAACACCTGCAAGAGATTAAAAGGCGCGCCCCACGGGGCGCGCTTCGCATTGAACGAGACAAGGAGACGAAGATAAATGTCCGAGGTCAGATACGAAAAGCCCTCCTTCGGGACCAAGATAACCAAAAACGCCGACGGTTCCCTGAATATTCCCTCCGACCCCATCATCCCCTTCATCGAAGGCGACGGCACGGGGCCGGACATCTGGCGCGCCTCCAAAATAGTCTTCGACCACGCCGTCGAACTCGCCTACGGCGGGAAAAGAAAGATAAGCTGGCTCGAAATATTGGCCGGAGAGAAAGCCTTCAACAAAAGCGGCCAGTGGCTTCCAGAGGCGACCCTTGAGGCGATAAAGGAATACCGCGTCGCCATAAAGGGGCCGCTCACCACCCCCGTGGGCGGCGGCATAAGAAGCCTCAACGTTACCTTGCGCCAGGAGCTCGATCTCTACGCCTGCGTCCGCCCCGTCCGCTACATCGCGGGGGTCCCCTCGCCGGTGAAAGAGCCCCAGAAGGTCGATGTGGTAATCTACCGCGAGAATACCGAAGACGTTTACGCGGGCATCGAAAATCCCGCGGGCTCCGAAAAGGCCCTTGAGATAATAAAATTCATCGCCGAAAAGTGGGGCAAGACCATTCGCCCCGATTCCGGCATAGGCATCAAGCCCATAAGCAAAACCGGCTCCAAAAGGCTTGTGCGCCAGGCGATACAATACGCCATCGCCAACTCCAAGCCCTCCGTCACCCTCGTCCACAAGGGCAACATCATGAAATTCACCGAGGGCGCCTTCAAGGAGTGGGGCTACGAAGTCGCCAAAGAGGAGTTCGCCGACAAGACGATAACCGAGACCGAGCTTTGGGACAATTTCGGCGGCAAGGTTCCCGCCGGAAAGATAGTCATAAAGGACCGCATCGCCGACGCGATGTTCCAGCAACTTCTCCTGCGTCCCGACGAATACTCCGTACTCGCCATGCCCAACCTCAACGGCGATTACATGTCCGACGCCGCCGCCGCGCAGGTGGGCGGCCTTGGAATGGCCCCTGGCGCCAACATCGGCGACGATTACGCGGTCTTCGAGGCCACACACGGCACAGCTCCCAAATACGCCGACCAGGACAAGGTCAACCCGGGCTCCGTGATACTCTCGGGCGTGATGATGTTCGACCACATGGGTTGGTTCGAGGTCTCCAAACTCATCCTCAGGGGGCTTGAGAAGGCCGTCGAGAACAAGGAAGTGACCTATGACCTTGAGCGCCAGATGGAGGGCGCCAAGTGCCTCAAGTGCAGCGAGTTCGCGAAGGCCGTCTGCGGCTACATGAAGTAAAAACCAAATATTTCCGCAAAGTTCAAAGGCCGGAAGGTGGAAACCCTCCGGCCTTTGCTGTATATTTTTATAAAACCGACGGTATTAAAAGAAAAACCAATCCCAAAGGAGCCCAGATGAAGAGACTGCTTGCAGTGCTTGCCGCGTTTTTCCTCGCCGCAACCCTCTGCCGCGCCCAGGGAGACCTACCCACCGGCGTACAGAACGACCAGCCCTTCCCGCTGATAAAGGGGGTCGACCTCTCCGGCGAGCCGGTGAACCTTGAGCGCGTGCTGGGCAAAAAGACGGTTGTCCTCTCCTTCTGGTCGATCTACTGCACCGATTGCGTCAAGGAGCTTGACGACCTTCGCATTCTCCGCAGGGAATTCCCCGAGGACGACCTTGAAGTAGTGGCGGTCAACACCGACTCCGCCCTGCCCCTTTCGCGCATAACCAACTTTATCCGCCGCTACGAGAGCGTGCGCGGCTCCGCCCTTGAGGTCACCCACCTCGTCGACCGAGACTCCTCGGTGGTCAACACCCTGGGCATACGCTACATACCCCTCATGATAACGGTGGGAAAATCCGGCGCGGTCTCCAGCGTGATGAGCGGCTACCAGCACGACCAGGACAGGGGCAAACTCCTGAAGGCGCTGGACGAGGGGCGTATAGCCCTTGGCGCTTGGTCCGAGGGGCTTCGCGGCAGGCTTCGCACCATTTTGCGCACCTCGGCGGCCGGCGGCCAGGCTGTGGAGTGGGGGACCTTCCGCGTGGAAGAGAAGATGGACCTCTTCGGCATCTACGACAAGGACGGGTGGAAAACCACCTTCAGCCAGAGCTCCGACCGCGACGCCGAGGCCGAGCGGGTAGAGTGCGTGGTCAAGGGCCAGCTTAAAGTTTCCCTGATGAGGGAGGCCCTTTCCACAATCGGTTTCCGCGTCGCACAGGGGGGTAAAAACCCCTTCCAGCTCCACGGGGTCGAGATACCCCAGTGCCAGCTCGACTCCGCTACCGACAAGATGACTACCCTCTACAAAGACCTCTCCTTCGATTCTCTCTTCAACCAGATCGAGCTGAAGGGCATGTGGATTGAGGAGAGCTACTGGGCGGGGTTGACCGGCGACGTAGACCTCGGGGCGCTCAGGGAGAAGGTTAAGGAGCTGGGCCTTGGCAATTCGCCGAAGAGCATTGAGGTCGTGACAACCTCCGACTATGACTTCAAGCCACTGGCGGTTTTAAAGAGGCTTGCCGAGCTCTCCTACCGCGTCTCCTCCATACGCGACGACCGCATGCTTTACTACGGCACCGCCGAAAAGCTGGTGGAGGAGCTTATGAAAATCACCATCAAAGGCATGAGCGTCTACGCCGAGCGCCTTGAGGACGGCGTGGTAAGGCTTGAGTGCTTCTGATTCTTGGGTTCCAGATCAGGAAAAAGGCTCCTTCGGGGGCCTTTTTCATTTCAGGAGGAAGGGAAGGGAGTAGATGGCGAAATTTCCGGCGGCGTGGACCAGAAGAGGAGCCATTACGCTCCCCGAATATTCGTAGGCAAGCGA
>SRXB01000522.1 GCA_009724975.1 bacterium
CAACCGAGGAACCAGAAAATATGGCTAAAAGCGAAAAAATACTTACGAAAGACCAGTCCGTAATACTGGGGGCCTCCGCCTTGATCGCGGGTTTTCTTTTGGGCCTCCTCTCCTACCACCTCATAATCGGCTCCACACCCGCGCCGGTGGCGAAACAGCAGCCGATGCAGCAGCAGATGCCGACCCAGCAGCAGATGCAGCAGCCGGCCATCTCCAACCCAGGCGTATCCATGCAGGCTGCAGAAGAGATAAAGCAGCTAAAGGCGATAGTGGAAAAACAGCCCAAGAACAGGGACGCCTGGGTCAAGCTCGGCAACAACTACTACGACTCGGGACAAGCCGCCGAATCGATACAGGCCTACACCAAGGCTTTGGAAATCGACTCCAGGGACCCCAACGTCCTGACCGACCGCGGCATAATGTACCGCGCCATCAAAGACTACCAGTCTGCGCTGGCCGACTTCAAAAAGGCCGCCGACCTCGACAAGAGCCACACCCAGAGCGTTTACAACATGGGCATAGTCTACCTGCACGACCTTCAGGACAACGCAAACGCCATAAAAGCCTGGGAAGAGCTGGTAAAGCGCCCCATTGACCCGCAGACAAAGGCGCAGATAGAGCAAAACCTCGCCACCCTCAGGAATATGGCCAAGTAGCCAATACAACCAGACGCGGCGAAAAAAGGCGGCCTTCCCGAAGAGGGGGGGCCGCCTTTTAATTTATTTGCGGTTGACTGAGTGGAGCCAGTCGAGGAAGAAATCCTTCTGTTCCTCCACCGTGGATACCAGCGCCGGAGGGGCGTAATCGAAGATATCCACCAGGCAGTCGCTGTCGGCCTTGCAGCCGGGAATGAGCCTGTAGGCGCGGTCTCCGCCGCCCAAGCTTCGCGTGGAGGCGGAGGAGAAGACGTCACGGCGGGACCCGTTGCACAAAAGCTTGATTCCGTCTGCGGCGAGGTCTTTTCTGAGCGCCGCGAGGCACTCGAAGAGATCCTCCCCCTCGTAAACCTTCCACTCTCC
>SRXB01000523.1 GCA_009724975.1 bacterium
AGGCTGGGGTCAAGCGCGGGGACGGTGCGAAGGAGCATCACCACGCCAAGGTCGTAATCTATGCGGTAATCGGTGTTTCTGACGAGGGCTTCGCTGGAGAGTACATTGTCTGTGCGGCCCCGTTCGCGGGTTTGCAGGGTGATGGACTCGCTGCCGCTCACAATCGGGTTGCGGGTGAGGTAGTAGTAGCCCGAAGTGCCCTTTGCCGGCAGCTTGTCGACCACCTGGGAGCGGTCGGTGAGGCTGTAAAAACCCTTGAGCCCGAAGATTCCGAAATCGGCGTCCAGTTCGGCGCCGGTGAGGGCCCTGCGGTACTGGGCCAGGCGGTTTTTGCCAAGTTCGGTGGAGTAGTCGCCGTAAAGGATGTGATTCTTGCCTTCATCGAGCCTTATGTAGCCCTTGTCCGAGGAGGTGGCGAGGTTTTCGTTGGTGGATTCGTCGCCGTAGGTCGGGTAATCCTCATCCGTGTCGGGGTTTTGCCCCTCGTGGCCGAAGAGCCCCTCGTCCTTTTCGTCGGAATCGTAGGCGGCGGTCAAAAGCACCCTGTCGGTTATCTTCCCCTGGGCGAAAAAGGCTCCCCTCCCACCCGTCTCAAATTCGCCGCTCTTTTCGCCCGGGCCGACGGAGAGTTCGCCGTAGCCCACTACCATCATCTCTTTGAGGTTTGGCGAGAAGAAGGTGCTGGCAGAACCCGAGAGCGAGCCGTGGGCGATCGTCACGGAGCCCTTTTGCGTGGTAAGGGGCGCACGCACCTTGAAAACCGCTTCGCCATCGGTGCATTTCACCTGAGTTCCGGCGGCGGAGGGGTCGATATCTTCGGCCACCACAGTTCCATGTGATGCTTCCACGGTCAGGGAGGTGTCGTAGGGGACTTTGTAGCCAGCGGAGTCCTTCAAAACCGCTTTCACGGTGACGAGAGACTTCCCGTCGGCGGGGACTTCCGAGGGGGCCATGGTTATCGCTATTTCAGAGGGCTCTCCTATGGCGCGCACCTTGATGGAGGCGACTCTGCCCGGCTT
>SRXB01000190.1 GCA_009724975.1 bacterium
CCGCCGCTAAAGAGTGTGATATCCTTGGGTTTCATCGGTTTTCCTTTCCGCGAGGAGCTGCTCCGTCGCGTTAAAATTCACCTTTCCTAAAAAAGGGTAGGGCTTTTTATATAAATTGCCAGTAGGGGTCAAGATAAAATTGCCACGGCCCTTTGATCCAGTAAATATAACCGCTATTTTTAAAGGATTGCGCATGCACGATTTTGGGGTGGATAAGGACCTTTGCGTAAGATGCAAGGAGTGTGTGCGTGTCTGCGCGTGGGCGGCGATAGAGATCGGCGGCGAGGGAATCCCAATCCATTCGCCTTCCAGGGAGAGCCTTTGCATTGCCTGCCAGCAATGTCTTGCCGTTTGCCCAACCGGAGCCCTCTTTATTTGCGGAGTTGACCCCAAGGGGTGCGTGAAGTCCTCCCAAATGCCGGATATTTCAGCCGTGGAGGCTTTGGTGAGGCTAAGGAGGAGTGCGCGCTTCTTTAAAAAGGAGCCGGTGAAGAGGGAGCTTCTCGACAGGCTGATCGCAATAGCCGCAAACGCGCCGACCGGAACCAATTCAAGGATGCTTCGCTATACCATAGTGGAGGGCGGAGCCCTTGAGCGCTTTCGCGAGGCTGTTTACGGAAGGATAGAGGAGCTTGAGGGGAAGGGACTCATTCCTGAAAAACTCTGGTATCTTAAGTTAATGGCGAAGGCGTGGCGTCAGGGGAGAGACGTGATTTTTCGGGATGCGCCGCACCTTTTGCTGGTTTCTTCGGGAAGGGAGGCGACTACTCCCTTTGAGGACGGAATTATTTCGCTGGCGACATTCGATCTTGTCGCGCAGTCCGCCGGCGTCGGGACTCTGTGGCTGGGGTTCGCGGCTTTTATAATGGAGCTCGCGCCTGATCTGGGTCAGGCGCTGGGGATAGGCGCTGAGCGCGAGATTTGCTACGCAATGCTGGCCGGGGTTCCAGATGTGACCTTCAGGCGCGGGGTGAAGCGCGACACGATAGAGATTGAGCGGGCCGTTTTCGGTCCATGAAATTCATTAAAACAAGGGTGTTTGGGTGCTTTTTCGCCTCGCGCCGTTTTCGGGGAGGATGTTGAGATGAAATTACGGGTCGCCGCCATGCTGGCGCTTTTGCTGGCCGTTCCGGCGCTGGGCTTTTGCCAGAAGCCCGTAGTCCTTGTGGACGAGAGCCACGGGCAGAGGTTTTCTTTCGTCAAGGAAGGCGATCTTCACCTCTCGGGCCTTGGCAGGATTTTCACCGAGGCGGGTTTCGATCTGAAGATACTTGAGGGCAAGGTGACGCCGGAAAAGCTCTCCGGCGCGGCCTCCTTCGTCTCCTCGGGGCTTTTCGTCACTTACGACGAGAACGAGCGCAAAGCCCTTGACGAATTCATGCAAAATGGCGGCGGAGTGGCTTTCATGTCGCACGTGGCGCCCCTTTTCGGGCCTATCTTGAAGGATATGGGGCTGGCCGCCTTCGTCGCGCCAATTATCGAGACAAAGAATGTAGTGGGCGGGCAGGGGACCGATTTCACCGTGACCGATCTTGCCGACCACCCCCTCAACGTGGGGCTCAAGGGTTTCAACGTCTACGGCGGCTGGGCCCTTTTCGCGGCCAAGGAAAGCGCCCTCGTCCCCGTGGCCCGCACCTCCGGCGGCGCGTGGCTGGATCTGAACAAGGACGGGTACTATCAGGAGGTCGAGCAGATGCGCGTCTTCAACATGGTCGTGGCGGGGACGATGGGGAGGGGAAGGTATGTCGTCTTCGGCGACGACGCCCTCTTCCAGAACAAGTTTCTCATCGGCGACAACCAAAAGCTCGCACGCAACCTGGCCCTTTGGCTGATGCCAGCCGCGAGGCTCTAGGGCGCGGGGCCGGCGGCCCTTCGAAACAAAAAGAAAAAGGCCTGCCCGTAAAAGGGTAGGCCTTTTTGATTTTTTAGCGGACGACTCGCCTGAAGGGGGGAGAACCGCCAATAAAATGAAATAATATGCTAAACCCCAGGGGAAAAAGAAGCCAGCCGCCAAGGCTGACGATTAAAACTTTCTTTTTTCCTTGAGGGCCTCCTTTCGGAGGCCACCTCGCTAGACTTTTATTTTCCGGCGAAGGCCGGGAATCAGCAATTTATCGTCGCGCCCTCATGGCGCGTGGTGATTAGCCGCGTCTGCGGTTGAAGCAGTCCTTGCAGTAGACAGGCTTGTCCTGGCTGGGCTGAAAGGGCACTTCGGTGGTGACGCCGCACTCGTCGCAGACGGCCGGGAAGGTCTGCCTGCGGGGACGGGAGTCGTCGTTTCTGCGGGGTTTCTGGCCCTTGCGGGAGTCCCTGCAGGGCTTGCAACGGGTCGGCTCGTTGCCGAAACCCTTCTGGGCGTAAAATTCCTGCTCGCCCGCCGTAAATACGAAATCCTGTCCACAGTCTTTGCAGCTAATCGTCTTGTCCTGGTACATCGTTGGTCCTCTTTTTCCTTTTTTCCGATTTTTTTGGGTGTTTTGCGAAGGCTAACCATTGCCGCCGCTTTTGCTGGCGAGGAGCATAACACATAATCCTTTAAAAACAACAGTTTTTGCGTGATTGCCCCGCCGCTTGCTTTCAATTGCCCTTCGCGTGGCGGGTGAATGTGTTGAATAGCCGTGTAATATCAAGCTCTTAGGGGTTGTTTCCCAATTACGCGGTCTTTCGGGTCCCAAACCCCTGAATGGGGCGTTCTTTGCTCCTGCGGCCAATACCCCCTTGCCCGAGCAAAGGTTTTTGGGAATTTTCATGGTTTTTTTGCCGACGGGTTTCGGCTCTAAAAAAGGCCCATTTTTCTTTTATGCCGCTTTTGGCGGTGTGGCGCGGGAGGGCCGAGGAAAATTTAAGTTGACAGGATTTTAGCGCAATAGTACTTAGCCTCCCCTGATATAATGGGTAAATCTCTCCAAAATCCTCATAAGGGGATTTTCGCGTTTTCGCTCCGACACTTTTTCGCCTTTTACGGGTTTTTCCGCCATGAGGCGGGCGAGGTAATTGATGAAGCTGACCGCGCTTGAAAAACTCCACGACAAATGGACCCTTGAAAATGCCCGCGAGCTTTACGGCATAGAGAACTGGGGCACCGGCTATTTCAGCATAAACCGCAAGGGAGAGGTCTGCGTCCGGCCCGACGCTTCGCGCCCGAAGGCCTCGGCGAGCCTCCTTGACGTTGTGGAGGGCCTTCGCGAGCGTGGCCGCGACCTTCCGGTGCTACTTCGCTTCGAGGACATACTCGCCTCGCGCATAGTCCTCATCAACGAGAGTTTTCGCGAAGCGATAAGAAATTACGGCTACAAGGGGCAGTACCGGGGAGTCTTCCCCATAAAGGTCAACCAGCAGCAGCAGGTAATCGAGGAGATAACCACCTTCGGCAACCGCTACCACCACGGCCTTGAGGCCGGCTCCAAAGCCGAGCTCATAGCCGCAATGGCCTACCTGGACGATCCCGAGGCCCTCCTCGTCTGCAACGGCTACAAGGACGAGATGTTCATACGCCTCTCCCTTTACGCCCGCATGATAAACTTAAACTGCGTCACGGTAATCGAGACCCTCAACGAGCTTCCCATAATAATTAAGCTCTCCCGCGAGATGGGGGTTAAGCCGGTTTTGGGGGTGCGCATGAAGCTCTCCTCCACCGCCAGCGGCCACTGGAAGGAATCGGGGGGCGACCGCAGCGTCTTCGGACTCAACTCCTCCCAGATAGTGGAGGCGGTGGACATTTTAAAGAACGAGGGGATGCTCGATTGCCTCAAGCTCCTCCACTACCACATCGGCTCGCAGATTCCCAACATCCGCCAGATACGAAACGGCCTCGTGGAGGCCTGCCGCGTTTACACCGGCCTCATAGGCGAGGGCGCCCCCATGGGGATGCTCGACCTGGGCGGCGGGCTGGCGGTGGATTACGACGGCTCGCACACCAACTTCGCCTCCAGCTGCAACTACACCATCGACGAATACTGCAGGGACGTGGTCGAAGTCATAATGGAGACACTGGCCGAGAACGACACCCCCCACCCGATCATCATCACCGAATCGGGCAGGGCGATGGTCGCCTACTACTCGGTGCTGGTATTCAACATCCTCGACGCCAGCCGCTTTTCCGGCGACGACACGCTGCCCTCCATAGAGGAAGGCTCGGCGTTGATAACCAAAAACATCCACGAGGCGGCCTCGAACCTGCGGGAAAAGAACCTGCAGGAGATTTACCACGACGCCATCTACTACCGCGACGAGGCTAGAGACGCCTTTAGGCGCGGCGACATGGGAATCCGCGAGAGGGCGCTGGTAGAGCGCATCTTCTGGTACGCCATGCAGAAAATTCAGCGCATCCTTGAGGGAATGCGCTACGTGCCGGACGATTTCGAGGGGCTGGACGAGGCGATGAGCGACGTCTATTACGGAAACCTCAGCGTCTTCCAGTCGCTGCCGGACGTATGGGCGATCAACCAGATACTTCCGGTGATGCCGATACACCG
>SRXB01000191.1 GCA_009724975.1 bacterium
GCTTCAGGGCTTGACAGGGTTTTCGCTCTCTTCGGCCAGCCTTTTGGCCCCTTTGAGCTCTTCGTCGCTCATGCGGGCGGACACCAGCCCCATCAGCCTTCCCGCGTCTTCCTCGCCGCCGTTTTTGGCCTTGTTCAGTAAAAGGTAGGATTGGACGTAGTCCCTTGGAACCCCGCGCCCCTCGGCGTAGAAGGAGCCCAGGGCGTACTGGGCGGCGGCGCTCCCCTGCCGGGCGGCGCTCTGGAGGTATTGGGCGGCCTTTGAATCGTCTTTTTCCACGCCGTCACCCCTTGAGTAGAGGAGGGCGAGGTTAAGGGCGGACGGGGCGTAGTTTTTCAGGGCCGCGAGGCCGTACCACTTGGCCGCTTCCGCCGCGTCCCTCTCTCCGGCATGTCCGATGTCGTAGCCGACGCCGAGGTTGTGCTGCGCCTGGGCGACATCCTGACTGGCGGCGGCTTTGTACCACTGGGCCGCCTTGAAGTAGTCGACCTCGACGCCCAAACCCGTCTCATAGGCGTAGCCGAGGTTGTATTGAGCGGCGGCGTTGCCCTGCGCGGCGGCCTTTTCATACCATTTGAAGGCTTCCTGGCCGCTTTGGGCGACCCCCTCGCCGACCGAGTAGTTGTAGGCGGTGGCGAATTGCGCGAGAGCGTGGCCGTTTTGCGCGGCCCTCGCGTACCAGCGCGCGCAGAGGGTTTTGTCGGCGGGGACGCCCCTGCCGTGGCGGTAGATTTCCCCTAGGGCGAACTGTGCGGGGGCAAATTCGTTCTCGGCGGCTAGGGTGTAAAGCCTAAGGGCTTCGCCCATATCCTTTTTGACCCCATCTCCGGTTTCATGAAGGAGCGCGAGGTTGTATTGGGCGGGAGCATAGCCTTGCTCCGCGGCTTTTTCGTACCACTTGGCCGCCTCGGCGCCATCGCGACGGACCCCCTCGCCCCGCGCCGCCATCATCCCCAGATTGGCCTGAGCCGTTTTGTCGCCCTTATCGGCGGCTTTTTGCAAAAGCTCTCTTGCCGACTGTAGGTTTTTCTCAACCCCTTCGCCGTTTGCGTACATCACCGCGAGCGCGAGCTGCGCGGGCGTGTAGTCCTGGTCGGCGGCAAGGCGGTAGAAACGAACGGCGCCAGAGAGGACCAGCGGCAGGCAGTAGCCTTTTTGCCTCATGACTCCGAGGTTGTACTGGGCGGGCGCAAGACCTCCGTCTGCGGCCAGCTGATACCACTTCACCGCTTCGTCGCAATTTTTGTCCACGCCGAAGCCGTGCATGTAGCAATCGGCGAGGCTCATCTGCGCAAGGGGTTCTCCTCCCTTGGCCGCCTTTTCAAACCATTTGACCGCTTCGGTGAAATCGCCTTTATCAAGGGCGCAGATGGCTCCCATGTTGAAGGCCGCAGGTGCGTAACCCTGTTCGGCGGCAAGCCGAAAAAGGCGCTTGGCCTCGTCGTGGTCGGCCTCGATGCCCTGGCCGATGCTGCGGGCAACCCCCAGGTTGAACTGCGCAGGCGCATAGCCCTGAATCGCGGCCTTTTTGAAGAGGGAGACGGCCTCGGCGTAATCTTTTGTAACCCCGATTCCGCCGCAGTGCATCGCCCCGAGGTTCGATTGCGCCGGAGCGTTTCCCTGCTCCGCCGCCTTTTTGTAGAACCGCGCGGCGATTGACGGGTCGCGGGGGACCCCGAGGCCTAGGTAGTGAAGGTCTCCCAACGATTTTTGAGCCTCGGCGAGCCCCATCTCGGCGGCCTTTCCGATGAGCCGCCTTCCTTCCTCATCGTCTTTGGGGAAGCCCTCTCCCCTCGCGTGGAGGACGCCGAGGTTGTAGATGGCCTGCGGATAATCCTGCGCGGCGGCTTTCCCGAACCAGCGCACCGCTTCGGGCAGGTTTTTGGGGACTCCGACGCCGACGTAATGCATTATCCCGAGGTTATATTGGGTGGCGGCCTCGCCGGTTTCGGCCTGGGCCAGCACCTTGGCGATATTGTCCTGCGACGCTAAAGCGCACGGTCCGCCAGCCAAAAAGGCGGCGGCTAGCAGGAGCAAACATTTTGGAACCGACTTTCCCATGTCCACCGTTTCCAACAAAAAACAACGCACGGTTTTTTTTATCGTCACGATGCTCTTAAAACTTGAATCCCCGCTCTGCCGAAGGCGATTAAAGCGCCACTATCTGGCCTTTGCAGCGTCTCTTTCATCGGCAAGTTCTTTTCGCGCCCGCTCAAGGTCATTTGGGCTCATGTTTTTTTGCACCGCTTCAAGAATCCTCTTGGCGTCGGCCTCGCCCCCGTCGTGGGCCAAAGAGAGAAGCACGGAGGCTCGCGCCAGATCCCTGGGCGCTCCGCGCCCTTCCGCGTAGAAGGAGCCTAGCGCGTATTGGGCCGCCGGATAGCCCTGTTTCGCCGCCACCTGATACCATTTGACCGCCACCGCATCGTCACGCTTGACGCCGCCGGTGACTCCCCAGGAGTAGAGAAGGGCGAGGTTGAAGGCGGCGGGGGCGTAGTTTTGGGAGGCGGCCTTCTCATACCAGTTTATCGCCTCGGCGATGTTTTTCAAAACCGCCTGTCCAGACTCGTATTTGAGGGCCAGGGCGTGCTGGGCCTGGGGAAGGTCCTGCGCGGCGGCCTTGCGGTACCAGTTGACTGCCTTTTCCGCGTCTACCGCGACGCCGAATCCGGTGTCGTAGGCGTAGCCGAGGTTGTACTGGGCCGAGGCGTCGCCGTTGGCGGCGGCTTCGCTGTACCACTTGAAAGCCTCCTCCGGCTTTCTCTCTACCCCCTCGCCGTTGGCGTAGTTGTAGGCGATGTTGAACTGCGCCTGAGCGTGTCCCTGTTTGGCGGCCTTGCCGTACCATTTTGCCGAAAGCTCCTGGCTTCTGGCTACGCCGCGACCGCTTTTGTATATTTCTCCAAGTGCGAACTGTGCGGGCGCGTAATCCTGCTCGGCGGCGGCGGTGTACCATTTGAGCGCCTCGGCCTGGTCGCGCTCGACCCCCTCGCCCTTTTCGCAGAGTATGGCGTAGTTGTACTGGGCGGGCGGGTATCCCTGCAAGGCGGCCTTGGGGTCTTTTTCGACCCCGTCGCCCCTCGTGTAAATTACGCCAAGGTTGCTGGTGGCAGCGTCGCTTCCCTGCGCCGAAGCCTTCTTGTAGAGAGCCGCGGCCTTTTTCAGGTCGCGCTCCACACCGTCGCCGCGGTAATAGATGTCCCCCATGGACTTTTGCGCCTCGGCCAACCCCATTTCGGCGGCCCTGGCGATAAGCTTTTGCCCCGCGACCACATCTTTTGGGGTCCCCTCTCCCTTGGCGCGCATGACACCGAGGTTGAAAATCGCGGTCGCATGATTCTGCGCGGCGGCCTTCTCGAAAAGCCCCACCGCTACGTGCGGCTCGCGGGCCACTCCCAGTCCCTCTTCATACATGAGCCCCAGATTGAACTGCGCGGGCGCGTAATTTTTCTTGGCCGCCAGTTCGAAAAGACGTATAGCCTCCTTGAAATCGCGCTCTACCCCCACTCCGTTTTTATACATCACCCCAAGATTGCACTGGCTTACCGCCGACCCCTTCTTCGCCTCGGCCTTAAGCTTGGCAAGCCCGTCAGCCGCAAACGCCCCCGAGGCTGCCGCAACAACAAGCAAAAAAGAAAAGACGCGGAAAAACAAAAGGCAACCCTCATGAATTGGGAGTGAAGATATCCTTGATTATTTTACCCCAACCCACCCGAGATGAAAATAACTTAAGTACCCTTTAAAATCAGCAATTTAGCCGCCAGGGAGCCGATACCTGCGCGTCCTGAGCACAAAACCCTTGCGCGCAAAAGGCAAAAAGCGTACTAAAGCCACCTCGCTTGACAGCGTGCCCGACAAGACACATATTTAAAGGGCAAGCAAACGCGCTTGCGAAAAAACCAACCCCCTGGTGCAAGGAAAAAGTGCGCATAGCAAGTTAAACGCCGCGAGCGGCTTCTTTGGCGAGAAGACGCGCAGGATTTCCCCGAGACAGTATCGGGAATACGGCGAAAGGGAAATCCAAGCACGCGACGAAGCAAAAGTGGCGCGTAGCAAGTTTAGGGGGCGATCTGGTTTCGACGGGGACACGAAAAGAAGAGGAGCGTGCAGAGGACGCCGGTTGGCCTCTCAAATCATCCGGCAAAAAAACTAAGTGCCGACAACTACGAAGTCGCACTCGCCGCTTAACTGACGGCGACGCTCTCCCCTCCGATGTCTGCTGAGAGGATCGGAGAGTGTCATTTTAGCAGGCTGGCTGATTGAACTGGCTTCTTGGGTAATCAGCGAGATCTGACAGAAGACCGGGGAAAGAAGAGCCTGTCCGTGGGCGCTTCGACTCCTAAATTAAAATACGGAACACGCACGTAGCGCCTTGACCGGACGGTCTTCGGACGGGGGTTCGATTCCCCCCGCCTCCACCACCTAAAGTCAATGATTTCAAGTAGTTACAAATGCTTG
>SRXB01000192.1 GCA_009724975.1 bacterium
AACTTAGCAGGCTCGCCCGAAAGGGATCCCGTCCGTGGGAGACTCTAGGGTTAACTGAAAACGCGGACTAAGCATGTAGACGCCTGACGTGGATGGTTTTCGGACGCGGGTTCGATTCCCGCCTTATAACTTGGGTTAGTGACATTCCCGATATCTTTTGAGTTTTCTGCCTGCTTCTGTAACTGGTACAGATTCCAGTTCACGGGAGTAGGCTTTGCATTTCCCCTATCTGCATCAGTCCAGCTCCTATTACTACTTTCGAATACGCATTCCTTCTGACCTCTTAGAGTGGTTCGATCACCACGAAATCAAGAGGTCTCTCCGCACGAAAAATCATCAACTTGCCAAAAGCCAAGCGGTTGCTTTGACTTATAAGGCAGAGCAACTATTTTCTCTTCTTCGGGCTGGAATACTCCCGGCAGAGTCCATTCCTGAATACATGGTAAAGCATTTTCCTGTGAAGAAGGGACGCAAAAAAATTTCTGTTAACGACTTCAGTTTAGATGGTGTAGTCAAGACCTATGTGCAAGAGCATGTTTCGCGCGGAAAATGGTCTGAGAAAACCCGGCTAGAGAACGAAGGGATACTAAATCTGTTTTCTCAGCTAATCGATATACAGGATATACGGCAAATATCTCGGGTGATGATGATTGAGTTTATGGGTAGACTCAAACGGATTCCTGCTCATATGAACAAAAAACCAGAGTTTAAGGCTAAGAATTTTAGGGAAATTCTGTCTATGCAAGTTACTCAAACGCTTGGGACTGGGACTGTAAATAAATATATGTCGCGGATCAGCAGCCTGTTTGTTTGGTGTGTAAGACAAGGTGTTGTCATCAAGAACCCAGCTGAATCCTTGGCAATTGCAAAAAATGTTAGTGAGCATGAAGAAAGAGAGATTTATAACAGGGAAGACATCGGGCGCCTGCTAAGGAGTCTTGAGGCAATCCCTGAAGACAGGCCGGAGCGATATTGGATTCCTCTTATTGCTCTTTATTCGGGGATGAGATTGGAAGAAATCTGTCAGCTTCATACGGAAGATATAGTTGAAATAGACAGTGTGTGGTGTTTCGCAATTAATTGCACGGGAGATAAAAAGCTTAAAACTCTGGCAAGCAAAAGGAGCGTGCCAATACACGCTGAATTGATTCAGCGCGGTCTTCTTGGTTATTTGGAAAAAATCAATAATCGTGGCGATAAACGTTTGTGGGGCAACTTAGAGAAAGGTCGCGACGGATATAGTCATTTATTTGGTAAATGGTATCAACGGCACAATAGAAAATTCATTTCAAAAGAGCCTAAAAAATGTTTTCACTCATTTCGTCATACATTTGCAAACTCGTTAAAACAACATGGTGTCGCTGAAAACCTGATCGCAGAAATTTTAGGGCACAAAAACACATCAATAACGACAGGGCGTTATGGGAAAAGATACAATAATGAAATTCTAAGTGAGGCTATTAATTTCATTGCATATTGATGGTTTGTTTTATGTTGCCTTTAACAGGTCATCTCCATTCACGATAATTCTGTTTTTGCAAACAGTGCAATCAATACCGCTGATATTGTTTTTCTGGACAATCTCTGTAACGGTTCCGCCGCAATAAGGGCAAAATCCTGATACTTGTCTGGAGGCTTTTCCCCAGGCAGCTCCTAAGCCTAGCCCAATAAAAGGTGTAATGAGGGCAGATAGAATAATTATTGGGCCAAGTATCCAGCCAATTATTGGGATGCAACATACAAGAACCCCAATAATGATACTTACAACAAAAACCATTGAAGATGATGCGAATCCAAAAAGCATTCCCTTGCCAACTCCAATAGAATTGTCTGGCATTTTGTTTCTGTGGGGAGTGTTCTGATTTATAGGTATGGTTTGGCTTAAGGCGTTGCTTCTAGTTTTTTTTTTACGCTATCATCTGGCGTAGAAATATCTGTGACGCCAATGTTGCTGTTTACAATAGATGCGTTGCTGAGTCGGTTTATTGTTTCTGTTGATGCACTTATTACGCTTGTATATTTAATTGATGTTTCTTTGTAAGTCTCTAAGGCCTGGTTCTGCGCTAATAAAACATTATCAAGCTTGATTTTTGAATCAGAAAGTAATGCTACATTTTTCTTGCAGATATCAATCGTGCGCAACAATGATTTCTTTGTCTCTAAGTCATTGGCAGTCTGTAAACATAAAATAGCTTCTTCTAACTGAACTTGTGATTTTGACAGGCTAATCTGACAATCGTTTATATGTTTTTTTGTCTGTGGAATTTCTGTATTTAAAATCTTGTCAATTTCGCATTCGGCTTCCGCTTTACCGATTTCTGCTCTTTTTATCCTGTCTCTCGCATCTTCTATCATGTTGAGGGCTTTTGATTTTTGCGTGTCGCTTGCGTCCTGTGTTGGCGCTTGTCTGGTTACGGTAAAGATTTGGGCGCATTCGGGGCACTTTAAATTCCGTCCTTCCGCAGGGATGCTAGAGTCGGCGATTCTCCCGGATTTACCGCATTTTGGGCATTTAATGTCCATGTCCCCTCCTGGTCTTCTGATGGCTAAAGTCCATGGTTAATAATTCTCAAGTTTAAAATTTGTTTTGTCAAATGGTTTTTGTTTTGAGCGGTTGGTAGTGAAGGCGGTGGCGGGCCATTTTTTTAATTACTGATCTGGTTAAGGTCGCTGAAAATTTTTCTCTTGAAAGGATTCGCAATTAATCGTATAAATACAGTAAGCCAACATTTGCAGTAATAACATACATGGATGGAGCCGGAGAGATGTCAAGTGGATATGTCGCTTACTATAGGGTCAGCACGGATCGGCAGGGGAAGAGCGGCCTAGGGTTGGATGCCCAAAAAAAGCAGGTTTGTGATTTTATCTCCAACTCCAACGGGAGGTTGACGGGGGAGTTTGTTGAGGTTGAATCAGGCCGGAATAATGACAGGCCGGAGTTGGCCAAGGCAATCAGGCAATCTCAACTAACCGGCAGCCGATTGGTTATTGCTAAGCTGGATCGGTTGAGCCGTTCACTGAATTATATTACATCCCTTGCTGAAAGCAGGGTCGATTTCGTTGTCTGCGATCTTCCCGGCTGCGATCAGTTTACAATTAATCTATATGGGGCGCTTGCACAACGGGAGCGAGAGTTGATCAGTCAGAGAACAAAAGCTGCGCTACAGGCGGCTAAAGCCAAAAACGTCAAGTTGGGTACCCCCGAGAATCTTACTCCAGAAGCGGCACGTCTCGGGCGAGAGGAGGGGGTGCGTGCGCGTCAAAGGCTTGCTGATGCCTTCGCGTTGAATGTTGCCGAGGTTATCAAGGAATACCAAAGTGAAGGACTCTCTCTGAATCAAATCGCTCGGGAAATGAACAACAGGGGAATCCTTACCGCACGCGGGAAGGCTAATGCGTGGACCCCAACAACTGTCCGCAATGTATTGTTGCGGTTGAAGGAGTAAATATGAAGAGTATCGAAAAGGCCCAGAAGGCTAGTAAAACTCCAGGCAACGACAAGTTCTCAAGAATTAATCAGTTGCCTGAGGAAGAATTTTCATTGGTTGTTGATTTGTTGAGGCGGCATTCGCCCCGTACTGTAGCCGAGGAAATGCAGTCACGTGGTTTTTGTAAAGATATAGCAACAATCTCTTTGACTCATTTACTAGAAAAATTCAGAAGACTGCACGTGCCCATTTCGGACCTCATTAGTCCGTACATGGTTGCAAAAGAAACAGGGAGATTAAGGAGAAATGTAAATTTTATTAATGAAATCACTGATCTTATTGATCTACAAAAGGAACGAATTCGCAATATGATAATTAGGGAAGAAGAAAAAAATCTAAATGAATCGAAAACGGGCGAAGAAATAGTACGGCTCGGTAAGCTCTTGTCTAACTATGTTGATATGTCAATTAAGGCTGGTATTTTTCAGAAGATTGCTGAAGATATTAAGGAAGATGCAGATTGTAAGCAAACCGATAAGGGAAGTATATTGCTAATGCAGGCACTGATGGATAACGATATTAAAAGCATGGTTCATCACTCAATTCAGAATATGATTATTGACTTGGAAGGCCAAATCGAAAATTAACTCGCCGCCAACCAACTGGTGTCTGAAAACGAAAATTAAAGCTATGCGCTTTTATCTGGGGGAAAAATTCAGGTTTGACAAAATTAAAAAGTTTACAAGTCTTATGTGCAATTGATTGCACAAGCAATGTGTAGTCAACTTGAACTCACGAAATTTTGCATTTCGCGGGGATTTGAGGGGTTGCGGGGAAAGTGCGACTGCGGCTATTATTAGTACACAGGCTAGAACACACCATTGCGGAAACAGGCAAATTTCCAAGGGGGTGCCCAGGTTTCGACGGGGATCGGAAGCGCAGGTTGCATGCCGGAGTGGGCTGGCTCCGTAAAAAAGCCCAACTCAACAAACGCCGACAACGACGTTCGTTACGCACTGGC
>SRXB01000193.1 GCA_009724975.1 bacterium
CGGGGAGATCCGTTTACGAGACTTTCGCGGAATGCGCACGCCTTTGCCGCGCCGAATTCGATTTTCGGGAACTAAAACCCATCTCCGAGGCCGAGGCGGAAAAAATCCTCGGGGCGGGGTGGCGCTCCCGCACCGGCGCACCGAAATATTTCGTCCCTCTCCGCCACGGCGTGAGAGTCGCCCCCACTCCCGACAAAGACGGTACGGCGCTTGAGTTTGTCGGCCAGCCGACAGTTTCGGAGGAAGAGGGCTCCAAGGTTTCCGGCGAGGGGATGACCGGCGCGCTTTGGCTCAACGAGGTTTCCCACTTCGCGGAAGATGACGGCTTTGTCCAAAACCTTTGCGCCGCAACGGGGAATCTCCTTCTGGAATACGCCTTCTTCCCAGGCCCTTCGGAATCGGGAGACAAAATTCCCTCGCGGCTCGCCGACGCCCTTGTCGCCGCCGCGACCATGCGGTGCCTCTCCCTCTCGGACGCGGAGGAAGATCTGGCTCGCATAGGGGCGGCAACCGGTCGCTGGCTGGCGCAAAAAGAGGCGCTGATTCGAAAAAGCGGCCCCGAAAGTTTTTGCGAATCTAAAATATTCTCCCCGATGGAGGCGATTTAGATGAGCAAGGGCTTTTCAACCGAAATAGAGCAGCGTCAGATGGGAGAGGGCATCTTTCCGCAGTTCGAGCAGCTCTCCTCCCGTGGCGGGGCGATACGGCCCAGAAGGGCCGACGCTCTTTACGAGCCCGTCGAGGGCTCCCTGGATGAGTGGCTTTTAGGAAAACTTCCTGAAAAAAGCGTTGCCGAAGCCTACAACGCCGCGGACAAGAAAAGCTTTATGGTCTACGCCCCTAAAACGGGCGGGGAGCCGCTCATTTACGACCATGAAGGCGCGGTGGAGACGCCATTGATCATACCCCCGCCGCAGGAGGCCCCCGAACTTGACGATTCCTCCGTGAGCGGCTTCATAGCCGATTACGGCAAAATAACAGCCTCCCTGAAGGGGGCGGCTCCGGCTGGCGCGTCGACCGCCTTCGCAAAAACCTGGGTCGGCGCGGTAGCCAAAGGGGAATCGGCCCTCTCCGGCGTAACGGAATTTAACGGCCCCGACTACATCGCGCTTAAGATAGCCGTCTCTCTTCTCGCGGGGCTCCAGGCGGGTTACGTGATAACCAACACCACTAAAAACGCCACCGCCGAGGTCCTTTTCGCCGCAACCCTCTACGGAAACGCCTTCGGCAACTCAAAGCGCAAGGTCGCCGTAATAAGAAATTCATCGAAAAGCGCCGAGGGAACCTGGGAAAACGCCGATCAGCTCCAATGGGTTCATAGCGGAATCACCATCACCGGAACCCTTGAGGGCGAGGAATACGCCGCCTCCGTCTCCCCCACTTTCACCCAAAGCGAAACCCCGCCCGAGGGAATCACGAGGTGGGCGCTCTACGAATTGGAATCTTCGACCGGAAGCTGGAGAAAGGCGGGCGAGGCCGACGCGGGCGACCCGATAACCCCCTCGCACCACTTCCCCTACGCCGACGAGGCCAACGCCGACCTTTGCGATATATGGCCCGGGCCGCTGGACAACAATTACCTTCCCGAGACTATGCTTTCCGGCCTCTCCTCGGTACAGGCGCTGGCGCTCCACAAGGGGTGCCTTTTCGCGGCGCAAGGGTCGCTCATCCGCTTTTCCGAGCCCGAAAACCCCCGCTATTTCCGCGACTGGGGTTGCATGGACGCCCTTGGGGAGGTCCTTGCCATCGTCAGCAAGGGAGAGATAGCCGAGGTCTTCACGAAAACCGCCGTAAAATACATCACCGGCTCCGCCCCTTACTTCGAAATCAGGGATACCTCCATAACGGAGGGGCCGACGTCGGCCAGTTCGATAGTCAAAACCGATGTGGGGACCTTCGCCCTCTTCGACGACGGAATCTACTTGGTCAACGGCCAGAACCGCAAAAACATAACCGCCGGAATGAACACCCCCTTCGTAGAGGGGCTCGTTGAGCCTCGAAAGGCAATCGGCGGAGCCTCTAAAGGGGTTTATTACCTCGTGGACGCGGACGGCTCGTGCCTGGCTTACGACTGGGAAGAGGACGAGTGGTTTTTCAGGCGCTTTGACTCGCGCCCGCTGGCCTTCGCCTATCTCGACGACGCGAGGGGGCTGGTGGCGCGCCTCGGCGGGCAGACCCCCACGCATCTCAAAATCGCCGCTTCCGACGAGACGGTGCGGTGGGCCCTCTCCTGGCCCGAAAAGGGCGACGGCAAATTGCGGACGATGCCCTCGCGCCTGACCGTAGATTGCGAGGGCGAAATGGCCTTCTCGTACCGCGTAGACGGCGAAATCCTCAGCGCACAGCCGATAAGCGGCACCGCTGAAATCCCCCTGCCGGTCGCGAGGGGGCGAAGCGCCCAGATAACCCTCTCTGGTGAAAATTCCCCCTCCGGCGCGGCCATCCGCTCGGCGAGGTGGCGCTGATGCGCCCCTACTCGCCCCCCTCGACGGGGGAGGAAAACGCGGCCAAGCAAAAAATCCTTTTCGATAAATTCCGCCGCTTCGAAAAGGTCTCCCAGCTTCCCGAGGGAGCGGGCCCCGAGGAGATGCGGCGCAAAATAAATGAACTGACCGCCCTGCTTTGCGAAATAACAAGGTCGGGCAAAGTAAGGAGGATTTGAAAGATGAGCTTTTGGTCAAACCCTGAAAAATCCACGAAGGCCGCCTTTGAAAAGACAATAAAAGGGGTCCTTCGGGCCGACAAGTCGCTCGTCACCTTCGAAGAACCGCTTGCAGAGGAGCTCGCGGCGCTGAAAAACCTCTCGACCGATCCAGAGACTCTTAACGCCCAAAGAGAGGAGAATTTCACGCGCCTTCGCGCCTCGGGAATGAACGAGGCTGCCGCCGCGGCGGCGGCTTTCAGAATCTACAACCAGGGTCTTCTCGGAAGGGCGGTAATCTCGGGCGACGCGGCTTCCCGCCTTGAAAAGATCAAACGCGACTACGGCCAGAAGGCGGCCCTAATCCCCTCAAGGGACGACGCCTCGGCCTTCTTTGGAGGTTAAGATGGATATAATGGGAACGCTCGCCCTCGACGCGGTGGACAAAACCCTGGGAGGACTCGCCTCTGTGCGTGACAACCGCGACAAGCAGGCCACGAAAGGCGCCTTCAAAAAAGAGGCCGAATTCGCGGCGACCCTCGCCAAAACCCTCAAATCCCCGCTGATCGAGGGCTACGCCCCGGGCGGCTTTTTGCGCGACGCCCTCGCGGGGGAGGAAAACTCGCGGGCGGTGAAAACAGCCGCCGACTCCATCTTCAGAGCCAGCTCGGCTGGCTCGCGCCAAAACGCGAAATCGCGGGAAACGCTCTCGCGCGGGGAATCGGCGGAGCTTTTGGGTCGAATCTCATCGAGCGAGTCGGCGGGCCTCGAAGCAGACGAGGCCCTCTCCCGCTTCGCCCTCTCCGCCATTGGGGTGGAGACGCTCAAGACAAGGCAAAACCCCTTCTCCGATACGCGCAAGGGGATTGAGGACTGGAGCGGGCTTGCCAAATCAGCCTTGGGAGGCGCCAAAAGCGTAGGGGCCACGAATGGAAAGCGCTAAAAGAAGCCGCTCGGCGGCGCTTTGCCCGCTTCACTCGGGCCTTGAGGAAAAAATATCCAACCTCGCACTCGACGCGGCGGAGATAAAGACCGACGTAAAGGCGCTTATAACCTCAAACGCCCGCGAGTCGGGATTTAGGGCTCTCGGCAAGGCTTTCGCTGTAGGCGCGGGGGTTGCGACCCCGCTGGCGGCGCTGGCGTGGTCCCTCTGGAGGGGTTGAACGATGGGAAAGATATCCCCCCACTTTTCAAAAGAAGAGTTCGACTGCCCCTGCGGCTGCGAAAGCCCTCCCCCGTCGGGCGCGCTCCTGGAGCTTTTGGAGAAAATGCGCGAAAAAACCGGCTCTCCGGTGGTCATAACCTCCGGCTACCGCTGCGCAAGGCACAACCACGCGGTCGGGGGCAAAACCAAAAGCGCCCACCTCCTAGCCGAAGCCGCCGACCTTAAGGCACTCGGCGGAAAAGCGGCATTTGAAACCGTGAAAGCGGCTATCGAGTGCGGCGCGCGAAGAATCGGGGTGGGAGACGGCTTCATCCACGTGGATACCGCCTCCACCCTACCCTCGCCGATGCTTTGGACCTATTGAAAAGGAGAAAAAATGAACGAAATGGCAAATCCCCAGACCGTCAACGCCGCGCTGGGCGCGCTCTTCTTCCTCTCGGAACTTCTTGCGCTCACGCCGCTCAAGGCCAACAGCCTCTTCCAGCTGGCAGCCAACATCGTCAAGGCGGTCTTCACGGCGGGGCGGGAAGAAAAGATTTAATCGGGTGAAAAAGGCCGGAAAAACCGGCCTTTTCTTTTTCCGGCGGCAATTTTCACAAAACCGCTTTCCGAAATTAATTGTATCTTTTGAATTCATCTT
>SRXB01000524.1 GCA_009724975.1 bacterium
CCATCTCACCGCCCTCTACCTGCTCACCGTGGCCGACATCCGGGGCACCAGCCCCAAGGTGTGGAACGCCTGGAAGGGCAAGCTGCTGGAGGACCTCTACGGCATGACCCTGCGCCACCCCTGCTGGGAGGTTCGCGCCTCCTTCTCGCGTGTCTATCTTGCCGAAGACGAAAGCTACGACAACCGCACATATCTTACCGTCACCCTGGCGGGGCTGGACAAGTTAGGTAAATTCAGTTGGTGAAAAAAACCTTTCAGATATTTCTCGCGCTGGCGCTGGCCGTCGCCCTTTTCCCGCGACTTGCGGCAGCCTCCGGCTACGAGAAGGCGAGGGCGGAATATTTTTCGCTCATCGCCAACGAAAAGCGCTTCGGCGACGCCGAAGAGTGGCGAAAACTCGCGCTTTCCTACCAAAAGGCGCAAAAAGGATCCGCAAAGGCCGACGACGCGCTCTACATGGCCTCGGTCTGCTTTGAGAAGGCCTGGAAGATAAAGGGGGAGGACGCCGATTTCAAAAGCGCCTCCGAGGGATACCTCAAGCTGGCGAAAAGCTATAAAAAGTCAAACCTAGCCGATGACGGCCTCATGCGGCTCGCGGGCCTTTACGAGATGCTCGGCGATTCCGACGCACAATCCAAGGTTCTAAAGCGGGTCATAAAGGAATTCCCCAAAAGCGACATGGCTGGCGCGGCAAAAAACCGCCTCAAGGACGCGGGGAAGGGGGCGGTTCTCTCTAAGGTCAATTACTGGTCGGCCCCCACCTACACCAGAATAGTCTTCGAGCTGAAGGGAAGGGCCTCCTTCGTCTCCGAGGCGCTGCCTGAAGACCTCCAGAACAAAAAGCCCCCGAGAATCTTCGTCGATCTCAATAACGTCAAGCTCTCCGGCGGCTGCCCCGAGAACAACGCCGTAGCCGACGGGCTGGTGCGCCGCATAAGGGTCGGTCAATACACCAAGGATACGGCCCGCGTCGTCCTTGACCTCGACGCCCCCGCCCGCTACTCCAT
>SRXB01000194.1 GCA_009724975.1 bacterium
CATGTCAGTATTTAAGGCATTGGGTAGTTCCTGGGGAGAGTTCAAAAGGGTTGCGGGCGAGAACAAGAAGGGTTTTTTGACCTCCCTCGCCATCATCGCGGTAGTGCTTCTGGTCATCGTTTTCGGCGGCTGGCAGTACATGAACTCCTCAAGCTTTTGCGGCAGCTGCCACAACATGGATCCCTACTATAAAAACTGGTCCGAGAGCTCTCACAAGAGCGTGAAGTGCGTCGATTGCCACCTGCCCCCGGGCACCTGGAACCACATCAAGTACAAGATGATCGACGGCGCCATCTCCGGCGTCTTCTTCGTCACCGGCAAGGGCCCCTCCAAGGCCAGCGCCCACGTGCCGGAGGCTTCCTGCCTCTACTGCCACAACGATCCCAAGAAACTCGACGAGAAGGGCCCCAAGAAATTCGCCGGCGGCGATTTCGAGCACTCCACCCACCTGGGCAACCTCGATTACGGCATAAACCTCGAATGCACCGCCTGCCATGGCGCAACCACCCAGGAAAAGCACCTCGAAGTCACCCCCGAGGCGTGCGTGCAGTGCCACCATTCCATAAAGGAAACCGGACAGTGCTCCAACTGCCACAAGCCCCGCAAGGAAGTCACCGTCGCGGGCGTGGCCTTCGAGCACGCGAAGGGCAAGAAGGCCTGCCGCAGCTGCCATTCCAACATCGGCTCGCCCCAGAGGCCCACCGACGCCTGCATAAGGTGCCACGGCCAGAAAGAAGCGCTTGAGGCCGAGAAGACCGCCGAGAACATGCACAAGGTGCACGTGAGCGACCGCCACATCCCGCACAAGGTCGAGTGCTTCGACTGCCACGGCGTGATGCTGCCCCTCAAGAAGAAGGCTGTCGACCCCGCCTTCGTGCACAAGTACCACCTCACCAAGGCCAGCCAGTCCTGCACCGACTGCCACTCCGGCAAGAACGTGCCGGCCTGCTCCGACTGCCATTAAGAGGCCATAAGCAGATAAAAAGAAGACCGCTTCGGCGGTCTTCTTTTTTTTGGCCGTTTGGATTATAAAACTGCGTGAAGGCGATTGGCCCAATGGGGGCAAAAAGCGCCGAACCTTGAAGGTTTTTGATGTCCATACTCGAAATATTGCAGTTTCCCGACCCTGTTCTTAGGGCAAGGGCCGCCGATGTGGAGAAAATCGACGACCGCATTCGAAAGCTCGCCGCCGACATGATAGAGACGATGCATCACGCCGAAGGCGTCGGCCTTGCCGCCCCGCAGGTGGGCGAGAGTATCCGCATGGTGGTCATCGACACCTCGGCGGGCGAAAACCCCGACGAGATTCTCATCTTGATAAATCCCGTCATCGTCCAGAGCGACGGCGAGGCAAGTTGCGAGGAGGGTTGCCTCTCGGTTCCCGAGCTTCGCGAACGGGTGACCCGCGCCGAGAGGGTCAAAGTGCAGGGCTACGATCTTGCGGGGCGCGCCGTTGAGGTGGTGGGCGAGGAGCTTTTGGCGATAGCCATACAGCACGAGCTTGACCACCTGGAAGGCGTTCTCTTTTTCGACCACATCAGCAGGCTCAAGAGGTCCCGCTACATAGCCAAGCGCAAGAAGCAGCTTGTCGAGGGAGGGTAGCCGAAGTTGTCCGGAGGCCCGATAGTCTTCGTGGGAACCGGCGATTTCGCCGTTCCGGCCTTAAAAAGGCTCGTCAAGGAGGGTGAGCGGGTCTTGCTTGCCGTTACCCAGCCGGACCGGCCAAAGGGGCGGGGCAGGGCGCTTGTCCCCACGCCGGTAAAGGCGGCTGCGCTTGAACTGGGGGTGGAGGTTTTCGCGCCAGAGAAGATAAATTCCCCGGAATCCATAGCCAGGATATCTTCGCTCGCGCCTGAATTTCTCGTTGTTGTCGATTACGGGCAGATATTGAAAAAAGAGATTCTCTCCATCGCCCCCGGCGGCGCGCTCAATATTCACCCCAGTCTCCTTCCCCTCCACAGGGGCCCTTCTCCGGTGGCGTGGGCGATACTCTCGGGCGACCGCGTGACCGGCGTCACCACCATGCTGATGGACGAGGGGATGGATTCGGGGCCGATACTGATGCAGCACGAGGTCCCCTTCGGCCCCGAGCAGACTTTGGGCTCCCTCTCTCCACTTTTGGCGCAAATCGGCTCGGAGATGATAGCCGCCACTTTGCGCGGGCTTCGCGAGGGTTCGGTTTTGCCGCGTCCCCAGGACCACGCCAGGGCGACCTTTTCGAAGATGATTGACAAATCGCTCCAGATGGCGGATTTTTCTATGGCCGCGCCCGCCCTGGCCGCCCGCGTCAACGCCCTTTCCCCGACCTTTGCCGTACGGGGGAGGATAGGGGGAAGGCTGGTGAAACTGCTTGCGGCGAAGGCTCTTTCGGCCTCGGGAAAGCGTGGGGGGGTAATCGCGATAGACGCCGATGGTTTCGCCGTGGCCTGCGGCGAGGGCGCTATTTTGGTCAAAGAGGTTTTGCCCGAGGGGAAGGGCGCGATGTCCGCCGCCGACTTCGCCAGGGGCGGAGCCATCAAGGTTGGCGACGAGTTCGAGGCTTTCGCGCCTTAGCGCGGGCCCTTTCATTTTGGGTGCTGAATGGAGATAAACGAGATAGTCGGACTCGTTTCCGACGGGATGGCGAAGGTCGAGGATGAGTTCGAGAAAAACCTCCAGTCCGAGATTTCGCTCATACCGATAATTGGCCGCCACATACTCTCAAGCGGTGGCAAGCGCATGCGCCCGCTCTTTTTGCTCATCAGCGCCAAATTGTCGGGCTACGAGGGCGAAAACGCGGTCCCGCTCGCCGCGATAATGGAGTTCATACACACCGCCACCCTCCTCCACGACGACGTGGTGGACAACGCCCACATGAGGCGCGGCAAAGAGGCCGCCAACGTCATCTGGGGCAACTCGGCGGCGGTGCTTGTAGGCGATTTCCTCTTCTCCAAATCCTTCAAGCTCCTCACCGCCCACGGAAACATGGAGATTTTGCGCGCCGTCTCCTCTGCCACCACCTCCATAGCCGAGGGCGAGGTGCTGCAGCTGGTCAAGACTTGCGACCTTGATATTACCGAGGACGAATACCTGAAGGTCGTAATCAACAAGACCGCCATGCTCCTCTCTGCCCCCTGCGAGGTCGGCGGCCTCCTTGGGGGCCTCGACGAAAAGCGCGTGGCGGTTTTAAAGCAGTTCGGCATGGATATCGGCGTCGCCTTCCAGATAGTGGACGACTGCCTCGATTACATAGCCGACGAAACGGCCTTCGGCAAAAAAATCGGCACCGACCTTTCCGAGGGCAAGATAACGATGCCCCTCATCCACGTTCTCGCCAACTGCACCGGGGACGAGCGAGCGCGGATAAGCCAGATAGTCAACGGCGAGGAGCTCGGCGAGGGCGACCTCAAATTCGTGCTGGGACTCATTTCGGGGTACGACGCGATAGCCGTCTCAAAGATGAAGGCCAAAAAGCGCGTGGAGGACGCAAAGGCGGCCCTGCGCGAGAACTTCCCCCCTTCCGTCTACCGCGACGCCCTCGAAGGGCTCGCCGACTACACCGTGATACGGCACATCTAGCCGATATCGCCGCTTAAACTAAAAAAGGCCGCCCTTTCGGGGCGGCCTTTTTTAGTTTAAGCCTTTGGCCCGCACCTTTTTAGATTTTTCGCGCCACCCCGTTTTCGTCGAAGACTTTAATGAAGCCCGCGCCCTTCTCGTCAACTCCCAAAACCACCCGCGACTCGCCCACTGAGTTTAAAAGCTCAACCACTGGCAGGCCGTCCACATCGCAAAAAGCCCTGAAAACTGTTCCGTTAACGGCGGATTTCATCTGAATCATCGGTTCTGGCCCCCCTTCGCCCTCCTGAAAAGAGAGGGTTATCTCCGCGCGCGCCCCGCCGCCGCTCCTTTCGGAGAAGAGAGAGAAGCCGCCGGAGCCGTTAGGGGATATATACAGAGTCGCCTTCGGAGATGAATTTTCCGAAAGGGAGAAGATCGGCGTTTGCGTTTCCGCGAAAAAAGCGCCAATCCCGTATTGCCCGCTTTTGATTATCAGCTTCGGCCCCTTGTCATCCAGAGAGGCCGTAATGTTGCCGCTTTCATCACGGCTGTAAATCCCGGCGCCGAGGCCGTCAATGGCGTAAATGGCGGCTGATTTGGAGCCGTCCTCGCTTTGCAGTTCCATCATTGTTTTTTCAGGAATTGTCATGGGCGAGTTGTTGGATGATTTAGGCGCGGCGCACGAAATCAGGAGAGGGAGCAAGAGAAAGAAGGCAAATATTTTAGTAAAGACCACCTTGGCCTCATTCTTCATTTTTCATCTCCTTCTCAATGCGAAGCAATTCCTCGTTTTCCCGCCTTCGGTTTTTCAGGAAGCTATCATTAATAGTCCTTAGCAATCCTCTGTATTTGGACGAGAATGATCGGGGCATTGGTATTTTGTCAATGATATCGAGAACTT
>SRXB01000195.1 GCA_009724975.1 bacterium
CACCACTTTAAAGTGGTGCCCTTTTTTGTTTCACAAAAAAATTACAGGACGAAATGTGCGGTTTTACATAAAGAACAAAAACAGCAAACAATATAATTTTAAACAACTGTTAAAATGGAAATGTGCGGTTATTTAATAAACTACATATTCCTGTTTGCAGTTTTTTCAAGAAGAACAAGCAATTTACATATTGCATTCACTTTTTCTTTCTGTTTTTCTCAAGAAAAAGGAGGTGCACACATGCAGAAAAATAATCCACAAGAACACAACGAAACGACCCCGAAACGAAGGCCAGTGTTAACGCCCCCTTCCCGCCTTAAGGACGAATTCAACATCTCCCGTAGCAAGGGATTGATGCTTGAAAACGACCCAACATCAGGGTTTCCCAAACGCATCAAAATACACCCTGGGGGCAAGATGACAGCCTGGATAACCGAAGAGCTTGAAGAGTATTTCCGGAACCAGCCCCGTATTCGCACCTCTTCGGATCAGTAACCTTCGCTCACCATGAACGACTTCTCACGCGTCAAGGCCGCGCTGAACCTGCGCGAGGTTGTGACCAGCCAGACACAGATGGCGATCAATGCCGCCGGCCACCTCGAGGCCTGCCCGTTCTGCGGAGGGCACGACTGCTTTTCGCTGCCGAAGGGCCGCGACGGCTACAAGTGCTTCCAGTGCGACGCCAGTGGCGACGTCTTCACCTTCCTCGAGAAGTTCCACCAGACCGATCGCGCCGGCGCGCTGAAGCTCGGCGCCGAACTGGCGCACATCACCCTGGACGAAAAGCCAGGGCGCAAGCCAAAGCTTTCCGAGGTCGACAAGATCAGGCTGGCAGCTGCGGACTACTACCACGCCCACATGAAGGCCAACGGCGGCAAGAGCTACTTTTACGAGCGCCGCGGCCATTCCGAGGCGGTGTGCGAGCGCGAGAAAGTCGGCTTTACAGACGGGCACCTGCTCGATCACCTGCGCGGCCTTGGCTTCGCCGACAAGGACATCATCGAGAGCGGCCTGATCAAAGAAAAAGAGATTGAAGGCGAAAAGCGGCTGCTCGATTTTTTCGGCCGCGGCCTGGTGATCTTTCCCCACTTCGGTAACGGCAAAGTCCTGCACTTCACGCAGAAGGACCCGCGAGACGTGCCGGCGGCCGAGAAGCTCAAGTATCAGCTCCCCAACGACTACCGGGACAAGAAGTGGCTGTTCTACGGGCAGGATGCCCTGGACAAGTTCGACGAGATCATCCTGGTCGAAGGGGAAAACGATCGCCTGCAGATCATGAATGCCGGGGTTGGCGGCGTGATGGCCATGATCGGCCAGATCTCCGACGAGCAGATCAAGGCCCTGGCCAGCCGCGCCCGCGGCAAGCACGTTTATCTGTGGACCGACAACGATCCCGCCGGGGAGAAGTACATCCGCAAAATTTCCATGGGGCTTCCCGGGGTGACTGTCAAGGTCATTGCCTACGGCAAGCCCGGCGACGATCCAGACAGCTACCTGAAAAACTTCGATGGCGACCGGCGCAAGGAAGTGCGCCGCCTGCAGATCGAATCGCTCGACTATGTCGCCTGGGAGATTCTGCAGGCCAGCAAACTGGCCACCCTCGAGGAGCGCCTCAAGCATCTGCGGGCTCCTGGCGGCAGTGAGAAACACAATGTCTTTCGCCTGATCGGCCAGCAGCCGGCGATTCACCAGGACATCTTCCGTGAGAAGCTGCTGGCTCTCGGCTTCTCCGAGAAAGCCGTCGGTCAGCAGCTCGATTTCAGCCAGGACCTGTTGCAGCAGATTCACGAGTACTATGCGCTGATCGACAACCCAAAGGATGCTGACCCGATCCAGATCGGCGAGATCTGCTTCCGGTTCTTCAGCCACCACGGCCGGGCCTACTACGATGCCGAGGGCCGAGTCTGGCTAATTTACCAGGGACAGACCTTAGAAATCAGCAACAACCCCTTCTTCAATGCGTTGATGATGAAATTGACCAGGATGATCCCGGAGAAGGCGCCAGGGGTTCAGGTCTGGTCGGCCCTCAAACACACGGCACTTCTGCACAGTCGGCGCATTGATCGCTGCCGCTGGATTCACACCGATACCATCAAGGACACCATCTTCCTCAATTTGAACAGCCCAGGGAACGTGATCCTGCGCATCTCGAAGGAACGCATCGAGGAGGTGCAGAACGGGATGAACGACGACCACGTCCTGCTGGCGGCCTCCGGCAAGATCATGCCGATGACCTGGCTGCCGGATGTGGACGTCCAGGAGGGGATGCTGGAGCTGAAGCGCCTGATCTTCGACAACCTGGCGGTCAAGCGCGAGCAGAAGTACCTGATCCTGTGCTGGCTGATCTCAGGTTTTTGCCCGGACATGGCGCCCTACCAGTTCCTGATGAAGTTCGCCGGCTATGCGAGCTCAGGCAAGTCGACCGCGTCGAAGATGCTGACCGGCCTGGTCTACGGCAGCGAGGATCTGACCGACTGCTCGGCGGCCGCGGCGTTCTCCAGTGCGGCGAAAAATCCGGTCGTGGTGATCGACAACCTCGAAAACAAGGATCTGAACCGAAACCTGCAGAAGTTCCTGCTGCTGGCAGCCACCCGTGGCGCCAAGGAGAAGCGCAAGGGGGGATCGGATACCGACACGGTGGACGAGTCTCCCAGGGCGCTGATCAACATCACAGCGATCGAGCCGTTCACGCTGCCTGAGCTGATCAGCCGCACCTTCGAGCTGACCTTCGACCGGCGCGTCTTCGGCTCCGACGACTTCCACGAGTCCGAAGTCCTGGAGCAGATCAAGAAAAAGCGCAACCTGATCCTTTCAGCGATCATCCGCTTCATTCAGACCGACATTCTGCCAAACCTCGAGCAGCGCAAGGAATTCATGTCGCTGCTCAATCGCCAGTTCAAAGGGCACGCCAAGGACCGCACCAACGCCTATCTGGCGCTGCTGATGCTGATCCTGTCGCGGCTGCTCAAGCATGTGCCGTATTGGGGGCCTGAGGACGTGTCATATGGTTCTGAAACAGGAGAAGCGGACATCTACCGCGCCTGGATTAACGAACAGAATGCCGCCAGCAGGGAGAACGAGATTGGCAGCAATGAAACGGTAAGGCTCCTTGATGGGTTGGTCTCAGAATATGCCCCCCTCTTTCAGAAGGTTCTCCCCTCCCGGGTGCCTGGGTATGAGGTTGAGGCTGTTGTCGCCGAGCATCCAGAGTACGGGCTGAAGATGATCAAAACCAAACCGGAAACAATCTGCTCGAGCTGCTCTCAGAAGCAACATGAGTGTCATTGCGGCGGTGAAATGTATCTGCATTCCATTGTCGAGTTCGTAGCCACTTCCAATGAATTGGTAAATGCCTTCGATCGTCTGTGCAAAAAGACCGGACGAAGTACCTCCTACGGTTCTTCATCAATATTCGCCGCCCGACTTATGAATGACACGGCCACATTGCGCTCTTCTGGATGGGAAATCATCGTGAAGCCAGGAATTGAGCCCTACTTCAAAAAAGTGCACGGAACTCGTTTTTACAAATTCCGTCACACTCTGGCCAGGTAGGGGGCATGTTTCCGCGCATGGGGGCAACACATGGCTATCCACGACAAAAACACCGGCTGTTCCAATGAAAAAGGGGCTGTCCTAGATAATTTTCGGTAGTTAGGCCAGATTCTCTCTAACTAGCTGTTTTAGCTGAGCCAATTGTGCTTTTGGCTCTGGGTTGTTGAACCGCCACTCGCACTCCTTCAGGAAGAGGTTGAAATGCTCCTTGGGAATGCCGTTGAACTTGCGCATATGGCGTTTCGCCTGGTTCCAGAAGTTCTCGATCCCGTTGATATGGTTCCGACCCTCAACGAACTGATCGGTATGGTTGATGCGAACATGATGAAACGCACTGACATCGAGCACATTATAACTGCCGAGCGAATCGGTGTAGACGATGCTATCCGGAACGATTTTCTCCTCCAGGATACGCATCAGTGTGCTCGAGCGAACATCCGGGATGACCTTGGTGTAAACGCGGCCACCTCGCTTCAATATGCCGAATACAGGCACTTTCCCGGCGGCACCACGACCGCGTTTGCCTTTGCGAATGCCGCCGAAATACGACTCATCAACTTCGATCTCGCCAAAGAAGGGTGTGCTGTCCTCAACGACTTGGCAGATCAGTTGTCGCAGTCGATGGTAGTAAAACGCTGCCGTGTTGCGATGGACACCAACCAGCGCCGCAGCAGTGCGCGCCGTGGTGCCAGAAACGAAGAACTCTATGAGCCGGTCTTGTATCGCCGGACTCAGTCGACTTTTGCGCATAGGCTATCCTAGACTCAAATTAGTTATCTAGGACAGCCCCATGAAAAATGAGGAATTCCAGAGTCCGCGCGTGAAGACGCATTTTTTAGAGATTGCTACCTTGCTACCCTGTTTTCTTAAC
>SRXB01000525.1 GCA_009724975.1 bacterium
TGCCCGCCACGCCCAAGCCGTAGCGAACGGTCGAGCCGTTAGGCGAGAGCTTTGTTGCAGGGCCGGTTTCTTGCCCACTTCTTTTAAAAGAAGTGGGGCCGGGTGAAGGGGCGGCCAGCCCCTTCAAGGGTAAAAGCGCGTAGCGCAACAAGAATAGACCTGGATTCCCGCTTTCGCGGGAATGACGAAATAAGCCCGGGGCGCGCCAAGCCCCGCAAGTGTAGAAATTTTACATCAAACAAAAACGACGCTGGGTCGCTTGCGCTCCAACCTCGCAAATCTTTTGATTTGCTCGAAGGTAATTTTTTAACGGCAGCCTCAAGAAGATAGAGAAGCGAGCCAAGCAAGATTAAATCATTTACGCAGATCGCCTCAAAACCACTTCTTCCTGCGGAAATACAAAACCATCCCCAGCGCCATCGCCGCCATCAGCCCCATCGCGCCAAAATACCCCCACTCCCACTCAAGCTCCGGCATGTGGCGGAAATTCATGCCGTAAATGCCGGCGACGAAGGTTATGGGGATGAAGATGGTGGCGACGAGGGTAAGAAACTTCATCACCTCGTTCATGCGGTAGTTGACCGCCGAGAGGTAGAGGTCTATGTGCTCGCCCAGCTCTTCGCGCTGCACCTCGGCGGATTCGATTATCTGCACGAGGTGGTCCTCAAGGTCGCGGAAATAACCGCCGCTCTTTTCGCCGACGAGGCGCGAGCCGTGGCGCACTATTTTGCGAAGCGCCTCCCGAAGAGGCCACGCGGCGCGGCGAAGGGCCGAAACGGCGCGGCGCATGGAGTGTATCTGCTCAAGGTGCTTTGGGGTCGGGCGGGCGAGGAGCTTAAGGTCCATCCCCTCCATCTTGGAGGAGGTGGATTCCAGCACCTTGAAGTAGCCGTCCACCACGTTGTCCAAAAGGGCGTGGAGCATTAGGTCGCCGCTCTCCATTTTCAGCGGGCCGCGCGCCGAGCGCAAAAGTTTTGTGGTGGAATCGAAGGGGCT
>SRXB01000196.1 GCA_009724975.1 bacterium
ACCTACGTGCCGATAGGAATCGCCGCGCTCAACGCCGTCGCTCCTTCGCACCTCGCCGACCTCAATATCGCGGCCTGGCGAGAGATATTGGCCTCGGTTCCGGGCGGGGAAAAGACGGTTGCCTTCATGCGGGGCGAAGAGGACAATTTTTTCAACCGTTACACCTACGAAGACAGGCGCGCGGCGCTCGCTCTGGCCGAGGCGAAGCTCTCGGCGATGGGACAGGGCCTTTCAAGATGGCTTAAAACCGGCGAACGCGGCTTTGCGGTGGATTTCGCGGAAAAACTTATCTCGCCCGCGCTTTGTGAAGCCCCTCTGCTGCTTGGTTTTTCGGTTTTTTCCCTCGGACAGCTCCCGTGGGCGCTAGCAATGGCTAAAATAGCCAGGGAGAAGCTGGGAAAAGAAGCCAGAATCCTCCTCGGCGGCGCGGCGATGGGGGCGCTCTTCCCCGAAGAGCTGGTAGCCGCCTGCCCCTTCCTTGACGGGGTTGTCAGCGGTGAGGGAGAGGAGCCTTTCAGGGCGATTTCAAGGGGCGAGCCTAACGAAAATATCCCCGGCCTCACGTGGATGGGGGAAAATGGCACGATAACCAAAAAGCCGGGCTGGGAGCGCGATATAGCCCTTACTCCCCCTCCCGATTACACCGGCCTCGACATAACCGCCTACCTGAATCCCGAGCCGGTCTTCCCCATACTGCTCTCTCGCGGCTGCAAGTGGAGGCGCTGCCGCTTTTGCGCCCACAACTCCTCCTACGGCGGCTACCGCAAGAGGCTTTTCGCCAACGTCGCCCTTGAGATGCTAAGCCTTGAGCGAAACTTCGGCGCGAGGCACTTTTATTTCGGGGACCTTTACGTGGACGCCCCCGAGCTGGACGAGCTGAGCGATGAAATAATAAGGCTGGGCGCCAAGCCGCGTTTCCACATTCTGGGAAGGCCGGGGCCGGGCTACACCCCGCAAATACTGCGGAAAGCCTACAAGGCCGGGCTTCGCTGGATAAGCTGGGGGGTAGAGAGCGGGAGCGAGAGGCTATTGAAGCTCTCGGCTAAGGGGACGACGCCCGCGGGGATAGCCGAGGCGATCTCCAACGCCAGCGACGCGGGAATCTCAAGCCTGATGATGATGATCTACGGCCTTCCAACCTCCGGCGCGAAAGACCTTGACGAAACTTTTTCGATGATCGACCGCCTCTATCACAAGGTGGACGCCTTCACAGCAAGCCCCTTCGCCCTCTTCACCACCGCGCGCTTTTACAAAAACCCCGGAAAGTACGGCCTCACCCCTCTTCAGCGCCACGTTGAGCTTTGGGTGGGAGAAAATCCGGTCCACTCGGCGCGCGTGGATTTTCTGGAGGAGGGAGAGAGCGGGAAGAGGCCGCCGGGCGGCGAGGTTGAGGCCGACCTCTGGCGTCAGCGGCGCAGGTGGCTGGGAGAGGTTCCCTTTATAGAAACCCTTTCCTGCGAACACTACCTTCTTTGGGTATCGAGGGAGCGGGAAGGGCGTCCCACCCCTACTTTCGCCTGAAGCCAAGGACGTTGGGGACCTCAAGCTGGATAGAGGGCGGCGCGAAGTACCCCTGGAAGGCCCCTGAATTAACGAACAGCTGGGCCTCGCTCCCCCCCTCGGCGTACTGGAGCTTTTTCAGGTCTAGTGGCAGGGCCAGCAAAAAGCCCGTGAGCTCCTTCATCGAGTAAGAGGACTTTACGTGGATGAGGAGGATGCGTCCCTTGCCGTCCATTCCTATAAGGGCGGCTGGCCAGCGTTTATCCTCCTCGCGCCACAGGGCCTCGCCGTTTTTCCCCAAAAGCCTTATGGACTGCACCGCGCCACGGTATTTTTCAAGTTCAGGCGCGCCAACCTCGTCAAGGTCCGCCATCTTGACTTCCGAAAGACCGCTTCCCTCTCTCGGGTCGAAAAGTATGAGCGACTGGTTTTTGTTCAGGTGGCCGTTGACGGTGAAGCCCGCCTTTTTCATGTAGCCGACGCTGGTGAGCCCGTCCTCCTGGAACATGGAGGCGTTTATCGCCGCCGCGAGCCCTTTCTCCTGTGCCCAGTCGCGCACGCTTCGCAGCCGCCTGCCCTCCCTCGGCTCCAGAGCGCTGTAAAGCTGTATGGAGAAACGGGCTGGGTCCACGCGCAGGACGCGGATTATGGAATCGCCGTCGTCGGCCTTTCGGGGGGCCTCGAATTCGGCGTAGGAGAGCCCCTCCTCTATCTCGTCAAGGCCGCTTCGCGCCCGCCCCGCCATGAGGTTAAGCGCCAGGGCAAAAAGAGCCGCGAGCAAGAGGAGCCCCGCCAAAATTTTCAGTGCCAGCGATAGGTTGACGCGCATTTTATAGAAATTTCATTCCCCGAAAAACGCAAGGCGGGCCCGCCCCCCTTTGCGGCCTTGCCTGCGGCATCTCTTTCTTGCATACTTTCGCCCAAATCAATCCCGCGGTAAAGGAGTCTTTGTTGGAAATCTGGAATGTAGACCCCGTCCTTTTCAAACTCGGTCCCCTTCAGGTGCGCTACTATGGCGTATGCTTCGCCGTGGCCCTTCTTGGCGGCTATCTTTTGTGGCGCTGGCAGATATTGCGTTCGGGAAGGAGCGAAGCGGTGGCCGAGAGGGTTTTATTGCCCTCGGTGCTGGCGGTGGTGGCGGGTGCTCGGCTGGGCCACATCTTCTTTTACGAGCCCGAGATTATCGCCCAAAATCCGCTAAGGGCCTTTTACGTCTGGGAGGGGGGGCTTGCCAGCCACGGGGCGGCGATAGCCCTTGTCGCGACCCTCTGGTGGTATTCGCGCAGGGAAAAAATCGCGATGGAAGAGGTTTCCGACCGTTTCGCCTTCTCCATAGCGTGGGCCGCCGCCTGGGTCCGCATAGGAAACCTCTTCAACTCGGAGATTGTAGGCAGGGTGACGACCCGCGACTACGGCATAAAGTTCCCCCGCTTCGACGGCGTGGCCCTTGAGAACGTACCCTACCGCATCCCGACCCAGATTTACGAGGCTGTGATGGGGTTCGCTGTGATGGGGCTCCTCCTATGGGCGGACAGGGCGCTTGGCGGAGAAAAGCGCCCCAGAGGGATGATGATTGCCCTCTGCCTAATCCTCTATTTCTCGGGCCGCTTCACGGTGGAGTTCTTCAAGGCCCAGCAGGGGTTCGTCAACGATTCCAATTCTTCGCTCACGATGGGGCAGTACCTCTCCCTTCCCTTTGTCGCCGCCGGAATCGTCTGGCTCTGGTCTTCACTGAGGAGGCGAGGGGCAAGATGAGACGGCTGGCGACCGCGGCGGCCCTGGCCCTGATATTTTTGGGCTCCGCGCGCTCGCTTGCCGTTGAAATCCCGATTTTCGGGACGGTCGCCGGGGAGTACAGAGAGGTAGCGGTGACCGCCGGAGAGACCCTCACCTCCATCGCGGCCCGCTACGGGGTTCCCCTCTCCTCAATCCTCTCGGAAAACCGGCTTCGCCCCTCGGATACCCTGCCCGCCGGAAAAAACCTGACCGTCAACACAAGAAGGATAGTTCCCGAGCTTCTTCCCAACGGCCTTGTCGCCGACATCGCCGGCGGCCTTCTTTACAGGTTCGAGGGCGGCGACCTCGCCCAGAGGATTTTGGCGGGGTTCGGCTCTGCCTCCCATCCCACGCCGGAAGGGGCCTTCACAATCCTCGCGGTAGAGAAAAGCGGCCTCGATTACCCTGAAAACGAGGCCGAGGAGGCGCGCGCCGAGGCTTTTACCATCAAAAAGAAAACCCTGCCGGACGAGGCCCACCCGCTTGGCCCCCTTTACATGGTGATGACGGGCTGGGACTTCGCCATACACGGCTCTAACCCAAAAAGCGCCCAAAAGACCCACGCGGGGCGACGCCACATAAGGCTGAGCCACGAGGGGCTTTTCGCCCTTTCCCCAAAGGTGGGCGCAGGGGTCAAGGTGATTTCCGGCTATATGCAGACCCGCCTTGCCCTTACGCCGGACGGCGGCATATGGCTGGAGTCCCACCCCGACGTCTACCGTCGCGGGGAGGCTACCATAGACGATGTCGTAGAGGCGCTGGGGGAACGCGCGGTAGATCTGCAAAGAGACAAAGCGGCAAGAGTCTTGCGGGAAAAGCGCGGGACCGCCGAGCTTGTGGGAAAACTGGCCGGAGAGGCCGAGACGGTCGCGAGCGATTTTAGAGAGTGCGCCGAGGCTCAGTTCAGGTGCCTTGACTGCCCCTTGCAGGGAGAGAGGCGCGTGACTTTCCAGTTGACGGCCCTGGCGCCCATAGAGATCGAGGGGGAGTTTCCCATAGAGGTGGTCAACGCGGCGGGGAATGTGGTCTACGCGCCAAGAAGCGCGGGAGCAGCAACCGCAATGCGCAAGGGAGAGACCAGAAACTTCATATGGGAACT
>SRXB01000015.1 GCA_009724975.1 bacterium
CGGGGGCTGGCGTGGCGGATGGCGTTCGTCAGCGCCTCCTGCAAAAACCTGTAAAGGCTGGTGGAGACATCGTCGGACATCGGGGGAATCCGCTCGCTCTCGTAATCCACCGCCACCCCCGATTGCCGCGACACCTCCCTGCAAAGGCCCGCGAGCGTTTCCGCCAGCCCAAGGGTATCTAGCGAAGGCGGGCGCAGGCCATGGGCGATTCTCCTGATGCGCTGGGAAACCAGATCGGTCAGCCCAAGCGCCTCGGAAAGCTCCTCCCTGCACTTTTGCGCCCCCTCGGGCAGCGAATCCGCGCAAAGTTTTATCATAATCTTAAGCGCGGTCATATATTGGCCCGTCTCGTCGTGAAGCTCCCTGGACAGGCGCGCCCTCTCCTTCTCGCGCACCGCAACCTCGCGCCTCGTGAGCGCCTTCAGCTTGTCGCGCCCCTCCCGAAGCTCATCCATCAGCTTTTCGCTTCGCTCGGAAAACTCCCGCTCAAGGGACCGTCTCTCGGTAATGTCGCGGCAGGTGTATAGGGTGGTTCCCCCTGCCACCTTAACCCTCTTGACGTTGACGAGTATCGTGTGGGCGCGGCCCTCCTTGTCCGAAGTATCCACCTCCACGTTGGCCACCTCGCCCTTGCTCCGCACTATGGCGCGGTCGGGCAACCCCTCGCCCAAAAGGGTCTCTATGCGGCCAAACTCCACCACCTCGGCGAAATCATAACCGAAAATGGTTTTTACGTTGGGGCAGATATAGGTGAACCTCCCCTCGTCGTCGGTGATGAACACCGCGTCGGAAATGTAACCCAAAACGACGCGGTGAACCCGCGCCGAAGGCCTTCTCAGCGATTTTTCCCTCTCGGACTCTAGCAAAAAACCCACCGCCTTCCTCTGACTTTCAGGTTCCAGGAGATACATAATATCCCTTACCGGCCCCTCGCCCAAGTGGGGAAGATACCCAACTCCGGAATCAGGGCGAAAATAAAAAACTTTTATAAAATGAGAAATTTTTCACATACACGCATGCGCGAACCTTCCTTTTCCGAAAAACCTGTCCCGCCTCCCTTCGGCGTGTATAATCCTGCTGTAAACAGGCTAAACGGGAGATGAGACTTTGTGCCAGTTCTGCATAACCCACGGCGAAGGCGAAAAATGGTACCTCAAGGCCAAGAACTATTCCGAGGACCTCCTTTCTGACCTAAAACGCCGCCGCTACATAGAGGAATTTGTAACCGACGTAGAGGGCAAGCGCCGGGGGCTCGGCCTACTCGCCTCTTTTGACTCCAAACCCGCCATTCTCCGCCGAATGGCGGGCAAAGTCGTGACTAAAAAGATGCAAAAGAAGCACTTCGGCCAGGTCGTCCCCATAGAAGATGTTGAAAAGATACTGGCCACGGTGACCTCGGTGGTGAGGGTCGCCTGCCTTTGCCGAAAGGTCAACGGAAGGAAGGAGGGGCGCTACTGCTACGGGCTCTCAATAGCTCCGGAAGGCGGGGAGATGGCGAAAATCCTTAAAAATTCGGCGCAAAGCTTCATGAACGGGCCAGAAGCCGGAGGAATGGAGGTCCTGACGAGGGAAGAGGCGCTTAAGGCGATGAAAGGCCATGAGGCCGAGGGCCTTTGCCACTCTGTATGGACCTTTCTGACCCCTTTCATCGGCGCGATATGCAACTGCGACCGCGCCGACTGCCTTGCCATGCGCATCTCCGTGGGCCACGAGATTCCGATAATGTTCCGCGCCGAATACGTCGCCGTGGTGGACGAGGAGAGGTGCGCGGGGTGCAGGGAGTGCATGAAAATATGCCCCTTCGGGGCGGTGGAGTGGAGCGCGTCGGCCAAGGAAGCGAAAATTGACCTGCGCCACTGCTACGGGTGCGGAATATGCCGCTCGGCCTGTCCCGCCGACGCCATTTCTCTAAAGGATAGGCGGGAAGAGCCCCAAACCGCCCAAAGGTGGCTTTAAAAGCTAGTAGCTGTAAGAGATTCCGGCGTAGGGGCCGTCAAGGGTCTCCCACGGGGCGACCATCCACCTGTACCCGACCCTGACGAACCAGCTTTTTTCACCGAATACCGCCGACGCGTCGTAGTCCTCCACCGAATTTCCCTTTATCCGTATCCACTGGGAACGCAAATCGGCTCCAAAACCCCTGGAAAAGCGAAAACGCAGAGGCAGGGCGAGGGAAAAGCCGGTATTCGTCTCCTCCCCGTCGAGGACAAAGGGACCCGCGCCCGCGCCAGCCTCGAAATAATCGCTGAATTTCAGGCGTAGCAAAAGGTGCGCGCTTGCGGCGTCCAGGGAATCCTTGGGGTGCTTTTCCTGAAAGTGCGTGAGGCGGGCGCAAACCGCCACCGGCCCGTAACCGGCCTCGAAACGCCCGTCGAGGGCGGTGATGTCGGGCCTTACCGACTGAAAGGAGAGATCAAGAGCGTAAAAGGGAAGGAGAGGGTCCCCGTACTTTCTCTCAACGGTTGTCTTTCCCGAGGGCCGCTCATCGCAGGGCCGCCCCGCTACGTCGCGGCATCCCTGATCCGGCTCGAAATTGAAACCGTCGTCCCTGTCGCCCGAAGAGGAGCCCGAAGAAGAGGAGCCGCCTGAGGTAGCGCCGCTTTCAAAATCGGCCAAGTCTCCGGCCAGCGCCGCGCCCAGGGAGAGAAACGCCGCGAGCGAGGCGACAAGAAAAACTCCCCTCCTCCGCATCTAACCTCCTTCTTTTTTCTCGCCCTCGTCCTTCGCGCATCCGCAGGGAAGATTCAACAGCCCCTTTTCGCAAAACCACCTTACGACGCCGGTGGGGATGGCGCGCTGCTCAAGAAGATCGTCCACCGCGACGCTACCGTCCTCAAGTTTTTCAATCAACCTGCTTTCAAGGTCGGTGTGAATCTTGCGCTCGTGCCAATCCCTGTAGACGAGCGAAGCGCCCAAAATAGCGATAATCCCCATCACCATCCAGAAGGTTCCCTTCGCGATCTCGATGTGAAAGGTTTCGAGGGTCAGCTTTATGCCGACGAAAAAGACAATCTGGTAGGCCAGATCCTCCATCTTCGGGAGCTTTTCCAGAAGGGCGATGAAAAGGTTCGCGGCATAGCGCAAAAAGAATATGCCGAGAATGCCGCCGAGCCAGACGATTACGAGCTTGTCGCTCATGCCCACCGCGGCGGTTATGGAATCTATGGAAAAGGCGATGTCGGTCAGCTCCACCGCTATCACCGTCCGCCAGAACCCCGCGTGGGCCTTGGCGGACCCGCTGTAGGCGTCCTCGCGCGAGAAGAAGAACATGTGCTTCATCGAGAGGTAAAGCAGGTACCCGCCGCCGAGGAGCTTAAAGACGGCCATCTCCATCAGGTGCGAGGCGAAAATCAGCGCTATCGCCCTGAAAACGAAGGCGCCGACTATGCCGTACATAAGGGCCTTGCGGCGCTGGGCTGGCGGCAATTCGCGCACGAGAATAGCCAGGACAAGGGCGTTATCGACCGAAAGTATGCCCTCGACCATCGCAAGCGTCCCGATGGTGAGAAAATCCATCCCGTTAATCGACGCCAGCTCCGCGGCCACTCTGGCAAAAAGACCGGTTTCCATTAGCTTCTCCCGATTTCGCTGTAAATTGCATTAGATGACGCTTTAGACGTGCAACCTTGTTAAAGGTTGAAAAGCGCCCGCTCAAACCTCTCCGCCATTGAAACATATCCGTCCACGAAGCGGTAATAACTCCGGCGCTGGATAAAGTATTCACAATCCTTGAAAATATCTATACAATTATCAAAAATAATGTTTTGGAGCATCCCCGACCATGAAGATGAAGATACTAGCGGCCATCGCCCTCCTGGCGATGCCCGTTGCGGCGCTGGCCGAAGATGCGGCGGGTAAACTTCCCGCCAAAGACCAGTACATCACCTCCGAAGGCTGCAAAGGATGCCACATAAAAGAGCATACGGGATGGCTGCGCACCTTCCACTCAACCGCTATACAAAACCCGAAATACGTCCCTTCGGCGGTTAAGGGCGACTTCACCCAGCCCGGACTCGGCTTCACCCTTCAGGAGGTGGACCTCACCATAGGTTCCCACTGGACCCAGCGCTACATGAAAAAAATCGACGACGACTACTACATTTTGCCGAAGTCGTGGTCAATATCCAGCCAGCGGTGGGAAAACTACAATGTCTGGAGCTGGCAAAAACAGCCCTACTCCAAATACTGCATAGGATGCCACGTGGTCCGCTTCGATCCTGCGGACAAATCTTACGTGGAACACACAATAGGATGCGAAGCCTGCCACGGGCCGGGCAAGGGCCACGCCGACACCGGCGGCAACGGCCGCATAGTAAACCCCGCGAAACTCGGCAGCGTCGAGATGGAGAGCATCTGCGCCTCCTGCCACGTGCGCGGCAAGGACCCTTCGGGCCAATACAGCTTCCCCATAGGCTTTACCCCGGGCAAAAACCTCGCCGACTACTACATCCCCGACAAATTAAAGCCGGGAGAAGGCATATCCGACGGCATAATCCGCATCTTCCGGGAATGGTGGGGAAAGGCGGGTGACGAAGAGGCGATGTGCAGCGTTTGAGGGACCTCGGGACCCGCTGGTTCAGCGGGCGGAAAAAAAGTCATCTCCCAGACCGAATACTGCATGAAGTGCCACAAATTCGGAGAGAACTACTCAAAGCACACGAGGCACGACGACAGGCTCTTGCTGGCGTGCGCCGACTGCCATAAGAAAACGGAGGTCGAGATCGAGCAGGACGACAACGTCCACTCCGTCTCCTACTTCCTCATCCACAAAAGAACCTGCTACGACAAAGACTACGCAAAAGCCTGCGTCGGATGCCACTCGCTATGGAGCAAAGACAAGGCCAAGGAAAAGCTCATTGGCTTCAAGGGCAGGGAGATGGTCCACGACTAAGCCACGAAAGCCGCCCTTCGGGGCGGCTTTTTTTTCGCCGTTCGCGGGTAAGACCCGCGCACAGAAAACATTGCGGACAAAGGGCCGATGAAACTTCTGGGAATAATGCTGGGCGCGGTGATAGGCGCGAGCGCAAGGTATTTCGTGGGCGGGGCGATAGCCTCGCGGATGAAAGGCCCCTTCCCCCTTGGAACCCTCGCGATCAACCTCACCGGTTGCCTCATAATAGGCGCTCTGTGGGGCTTTGCGGAGCGCTTCGGCTGGTCGCCGACCCTGCGGGCCTTCCTCTTCATAGGAATACTCGGCTCCTACACCACCTTCAGTTCCTTTGGCCTCGAAACCCTTGCGCTCCTCAAAGCCGGACAGGCGGGGCAAGCGCTTTTATACCTCCTCGCCTCCAATATTGGCGGATTGGCGCTCGTATGGCTGGGGCTTGCCGCAACGGGGAGCAACGCATGACCTTCCCAAAATGTTTTGTCTTTCTCGTCAAAATGCTCCTCTGCCTTATACCCCTTCTTGGAGTTGGCATTGGCGCAATCGCCTCGAACGGGCAATCGCCCCTTCCCCCGCGCTCGGATTACGTCGGGTCCGACGCCTGCCAGCCCTGCCACCAAAAAGAATACAACGGGTGGAAAAACACCTTCCACTCCACCGCGGTAAAAGACGCCAAAGCCGACCCCGGCGCGATACTGGGCGATTTCTCCCAGCCCTCGATAGGCTTTGCCAAGGACGAAATAGAATTCACAATCGGCGCGCACTGGAACCAGCGCTACATGAAAAAAATAGGGAGCGAATACTACATCCTCCCGAAATCGTGGTCGATCTCAAGCCGCAAGTGGGAAAACCACAACGTCTGGGGCTGGCAAAAGCAACCCTACGGCAAATACTGCATCGGCTGCCACACGACCCGCTTCGACCCCACCGACAAATCCTACGTCGAGCACAAAATAGGTTGCGAGGCCTGCCACGGGCCTGGCAAGGCGCACGCCGCCGCCAACGACGGCAAAAACATTATAAACCCCTCCAAACTGGGCAGCGTCGAGATGGAGATGATCTGCGCCTCCTGCCACGTGCGCGGCAAAGACCCGTCGGGCGAATACTTCTTCCCCGTCGGATTCACCCCGGGCAAAAACCTCGCCAACTACTACGTGCCGGACAAGATGCTTCCGGGCGAGGGGATCTCCGACGCCATTTTGAGAATATTCCGCGCCTGGTGGGGAAACGCCGGCAGCGAGGTGGCCGAGTGCGAGGTTTGCGGCATCTACAGCGAACGAGACTCCAAAAAGCCCAAATCCACGACCGAATATTGCATGGGTTGCCACAAATACGGCGACAAATATTCAAAACACACCAACCACAACCCCAAAACAACCCTGGAGTGCTTCGACTGCCACAAAAAAGTGGAGGTGGCCCTCGATGACGGGGAAACGGACAACGTCCACTCCATCTCCTACTTTCTGGTCCACAAAAAAACCTGCTACGACAAGAACTACGCTAAAGCCTGCATTGCCTGCCACTCGACCTGGAGCGAAAACAAGGCGGGCGAATGGCTCTCCACATGGAAGGGCCGCGAGGCAATTCACGAATAGGCAAGCCCCTTAGAGAAAACAAAAAAGCCCGCGTAAAGCGGGCTTTTTAATTTCGAAAGGGTCAAGTCAGCTCTCCCTTTTCCTTCCGGCGGCTCCGGCGAGAATACGCGCCATGCGAAGGTCCTCGGGGCGGTTCACATTGACGAAAGAGCGCATCATCGGGTCCACGTGGCGCACAACGTCCTCGTCGGCCTCCGCCGCGTGGATTTTCAGGAAAAGATCGCGTATGCGAAGGTTGCCCGAGCGGACCTGCTCGCTGGCCTCCCGAAATACCCTCGCCCGATAAACCGCGCAAAGCGGCTCGTACCCGTTCGCAAGTCTGGGGACCGCGCCGTCGTAGCCCTCCGCCAGAAAAACCAGCGCCTCCACCAGTTCGGGCTTTATGAAAGGCATGTCGCAGGCGACGCAAAGAACAAGGCTTGAAGGGCCGTGGCGTTTAAGCGCGTAATCCAGAGCGGTTGCTATGCCGCCGAGGGAATCGGCGCCGGGGAAGAGGTCTTCGACCACCGGCACGCCATACCTATCCAGGCCAGCCTGCGCGCCTACGCAGATTACCTCCTCGGCAAGGGGCCGCACCGACCGAAAGACAATCTCGGCTAGTGTGCTTCCGGCAATCATCGCCCTTTGCTTGTCGCCGCCAAGCCTCTTTCCCTTGCCGCCCGTGAGTATCGCCGCAACGGCAATTTTCTCGTTCAAAGTAAAACCCTAAAAGCTAAAGCGCCGCGGCGAGGGCCTGCGCGATGATAATCCCCTCGCCCGCGCAAAGGGTGCGAGGATCCAAGACAAGGGCCGACTCCTTGACCCTTGCGATAATCGGAGGGTCGCCGAGGCGAAGTTTCTCCTCCACCCTGGAGATGCCGCCAGATGGTAAAGAGACGCTGACTACATGGGTGGGGAAGCGAGCAAGCGGCAGGGAGCCGCCGCCAGCCTCTGAGAAATCTTTTGCGACGCGGACCTTCGCCGTGGCAGGTATAACGGCCTTTATCGCCTGGGCCAGCGCCTCGGCGTCGGCTTTGAGCCTCTCGTCGGAGGCCAGAAGCATCCTGAGAACCGGAATCTCCTCTTTCGCCCTTTGCGGGTCGCGGTAAAGGCGCAATGTTGCCTCAAGTGCCGCCAGCGTGACCTTGTCGGGCCTAAGCGCCCTCATCAGCGGGTGGTTCCGAAGGGCTGCTACCGCCTGCTTCGTCCCGACGATGATGCCAGCCTGCGGCCCACCCAGGAGTTTGTCGCCGGAAAAGGTTACGATATCCGCCCCAGCCTTCACCACCTCCACCACGGGCGGCTCGGCGTCGCCGCCCAGAGGGCCGAGTCCGAAAAAGAGACCGCTTCCGAGGTCGTTGGCCACCATAACACCGTGTTTTTTGCCGAGGGCGACCATCTCTTCGAGCGACACCTCCTCGGTGAACCCCATGACGCGGTAATTGGAGGTGTGAACCTTCATCAAAAGGGCGGTCTGCGGGCCGATGGCGGCTTCGTAGTCGGCGGCGCGGGTCTTGTTGGTCGCCCCGACCTCGCGCAAAACCGCCCCGCTTTGCGCCATCACCTCGGGAATGCGAAAAGCCCCGCCAACCTCCACCATCTCGCCCCTGCTCACCACGACCTCGCCTCCCTTTGCCAGGGCGGCCAGCGTCAACAGTACGGCGGCGGCGTTGTTGTTTACCACAAGAGCGGCCTCGGCGCCGGTGAGTTCGCACAAAATCTCGGCCACGAGGTCGTGGCGGTGGCCCCTGCCCCCCTTTTCGATGTCGTACTCAAGGTTCACGTAGCCCGCGGCCTCGCGCATAGCCTCGACGGCGGGCTGGCTCAAGGGGGCGCGCCCGAGGTTGGTGTGAAGGACGACGCCCGTGGCGTTTATCACCCTGCGCATCGCCGGAAGATTAAGCGAAAGCGCCCGGTTCTTGCATTTTTCCGCCAACAGCCCCGGCGAAAGGTCCGGCTCGCGTCCCTCGGCCAACTCCCTCCTGGCCTCGGCCAAAACCTCCCTCACCGCCCGGGCGGCGAGGCTCCTGGGCACAAACCCCTCAAGCTCCCTCACCTTTGGGTGGTTGAGTAGCTTTTCAACGGCTGGAATACTTCTGAGTCGCTCTTTATTAGCCATTTCACCCTCTGGCCCTGGGAATGATGCGGGGCTCTATGCCCTTTATGAGCCTGATTATATTCGTGCGGTGCTTCAAAATCGTCAGCGCGGCTATCGCGCTCGAAAGTTTGACCACGTTGTCCGGCTCGCTTAGCGCAATCGCGGCGAGCGGCAAAATCGCCGAAGCGAATATGCTCCCGAGGCTTACTATCTTTTTCCACGCCAAAAGGGCGGCGAAGACGGTGGCCGAAACCGAAAGGGTGGCGGGCGAGACCGCCAGCATTATCCCCGCGCCCGTCGCTATCCCCTTCCCACCCTTGAAGTTCAGGTAAACCGGAAAAAGGTGTCCGGCGAAAGCGGCGAAACCGACAAGGGCGACGCCGTGGGGCTCTTTGAGAAAGAAAGTGGCCGCCAAAACCGGCAAAAAGCCCTTCATAAGATCCGCCAGCAGGGTGAAGAGGCCCGCTTTTCTCCCTATGGTGCGAAGGACGTTGGTCGCGCCTATGTTGCCGGAGCCCTGCGCGCGCGGGTCTATTCCCGCCATGATCAGCGAAAAAACTATACCGAACGGAATCGCTCCGATCAGGTATGCTCCGCCAATCCACAAAAAAAGCTCCATAAACCAAGCCCCTCAAAGCGCTTTTCTCAAAAAACCCTGCTTTTCCCGAAACTATCACACGTTAAGTCCCGCAACAAGGATACATGCCGAAACTATGGACAGTTGCGGCCCCCAAAGCTATTATTTTCAAATGAGAAGGGGAAAACGATGATAATCGACGCGCACACCCACATAAGCCCGCCGGAGATAAGGCAGAACCGCGAAAAATTTTTCGCCGGAGAGGATAATTTCCGCCTCCTTTACGAAGACCCGCGCGCCAGGCTGGTCGGGGCCACCCAACTGGTAGAGGAGCTGGAAAAAGTTGGGGCCGACGCTGCCGTCTCTTTCAGCTTCCCCTGGAACGACGCTGGAACCGAGCGCTTTTGCAACGATTACGTGCTGGATGCGGGGCAAAGGTTTAGGGGGCGCGTCATTCCCTTCGCCTGTGTCAACCCCGTACGCGGAGCCTCGGCTATACGGGAGGCCGAAAGGTGCCTCGCCGCGGGCGCCCGGGGAATAGGCGAGATAGCGACCTACCGCGAGGGGCTGGGCAAGGCCGTATGCCGCAAGATAGCGCCGCTTGCCGACCTTTGCGCCGAGGCGGGGGTTCCGCTTTTGATCCACGCCAACAAGCAGGTGGGCCACGATTACCCGGGGAAATCCTCCATCTCCCACAAGGAGATATACGACCTCATAAAGACCCACCCTAAAACCACCTGGATTTTAGCCCACCTCGGCGGGGGTCTCTTCGTTTACCACCTGATGCGAAAAGAGGCCGACGAAGTGCTGGCAAAGGTTTATTACGACACAGCCGCCGCGCCTTTTCTTTACAAACCCTCGCTCTTTCGCGCCTTTGCCGAATCCGCCGGTCTTGGCCGACTCGTCTACGGCTCCGACTACCCCCTCCTCTCCCTTGCGCGCTACAAAAAGATGATGGAGGAGGGAAACCTGACCCAAAAGGAGATTTCGGCGATACTCGGCAAAAACATCGCCAAGGTCCTCGGCCTTTGATGACCGCCCTTTCCCCCGTTCTCCTTCTGGATTTCGACGGGACCGCCGCAGTGCGCAACGTGGGGATGGCCCTCATCGAGCGCTTCTCCCGCGACGATGCGTGGCGCGGCATAGATGACGATTACGGCAAGGGGAAATTCGGCTCGAAGAGGGCCTACGAGCTTTTGGGCCCACTCATGGAGGGCGGAGAGCGCGAGTGGGGGGAGTTTCTGGAGAGAGGGTTTGACCTGGACGAAGGGCTGGCTTCGCTGGTCCAGACGGCGCTGGGGCGGGGGTGGCGCGTGGAGATTCTTAGCGACGGGCTCGATTTTTACATCGAGCGCCTTCTCAATCGGTCGGGAGTGAAACTACCCATAAGAGCCGGAACCCTGAAGGAGGAATCAGGCGGCGCAGTTATAACTACCCCCCACGCGAGCGTGGAGTGCGGCTACTGCGGCACATGCAAGACAGCCAGGGTAAGGGAGCTTTCCGGCGAGGGTAGAAAGGTTGTCTTCGTGGGCGACGGCCTTTCGGACAGGTGCGCCGCCCCCAACGCCGACATGATTTTCGCCAAGGACATACTCGCGAAGCACTTGTCGGAGAAAAAGATACCCTTCATCCCCTTCAAGACCCTAAGGGACGTGGAAAATCACCTCTTCGTCTGAGGACGCCACCCTTTTTGCCTCAAAGACTCAAGGATTTCGGCCCGAAGCGCTATGGATTGTGATTTGTCCTTGGCTTGCGGGCAGGCGTCCTGATTTATCTGCCTTAGCGCCTCTTCATCCCTGCCAAGCTGGTGCAAGGCAAGCGCCATATTGTATTTGAGGTAGGGGTAATAGGGCTGTATCTTCTCCACTTCATTCAGGTATCTGACCGCCCCCCAATTATCGCCGCGCTCCATGCACTCGGTCGCGAGGCTGTTTTTCGCCATCGCGTTCGTCCCGCCGGAAACCTCGTCCATGTGGGTGAAAAGAGTGACGGAATCCTTCCAGTAGCCCGCCATGCGAAAGCTGACGATTGAAAAGATTATAATCGTTATCGCGGCTGGGGCGGCCAAGAGCCGAAGATCAAGGCGCAGGCGCCGCGCAAGGCGCTCGGCCCCGAAGACTAGGGCGGTGAAAAGCCCTATGTGCGGCAGAAAGGCGAAGCGGTCGGAATAGGTCTGCAGGCCGATGGAGACGATGCCGCTGTTGGGGAGAAGGACCAGGACGAACCAGAGCCAGCCGAACATGAGCTCCGGCGCGTTTTTTCGCGCCCTCCATGCCCCCCAGGTTATCGCCGCGAGCACCACGGCGAAAAGTGCGGCGTAAAAGGCGGCCTCCGCAGTGCGCATTTGCGCCTTCTCCATGAAGGCCCCCGCGGGCCAGAGGGTTCTTTCGATATAGCGCATGTAGGAGGTGGCCGCGACGGCGAGGTTGTAGGCGTCGGTCTTGCTCGGCAAGGAGTTTTTAAATATCTGGGTGTATATGGTCACTCCCACGAACAAGGCTGAAAGGGATATCGCCGGAATCTTCTCGACCAACAGACCCTTGGCTTTTTTAAGGGAAAAAACGCCCTCTTCGCCTGAAAACCGCCCCAGGGGCCAGAAATCCAAAAGCAAAAGCGCCACCGGCAGGACGACCATTATCGGCTTTGACATGAAACCCAAAAGGGCGAAGCAAAAGAGGGCCGCCTGCCATTTGTACCGGCGGCTAGCGACCCATTTGAGGTGAGACCAGAGGGCCAGGATGAAGAATATCCCGACCAGTAGGTCCTTGCGCTCCGTCACCCACGCCACCGACTCGACCCTTAAGGGGTGAGAAGCCCAAAGGGCGGCTATGAAAAAGCTCTTTGGGGTGGAGCCGGTGAGTTCGCGAAGGAAAAAGAAGAGAAGAGAAGCGCCAAAGGCGAAGAGGATTACGTTTGTGCGGTGGAAGGCCCCCGCGTCGCCCCCCCAAAGCTCCATGTCGGCCATGTAGGAGATCCAGGTGGCCGGTATCCAGAAGTTTTGGTGGCGGGAAGTGAGCGCCGCTTTTATGCTTTCAAGGGTGAGCCCATCCTGAACGAGCGGGTTTCTGGGGACGTAGTCGATATCGTCGAGGGAGACGAAGGCGAAGCTGAAAGTCTGCCAGTAGATGAGCGCCGCCAGCACCGCCAGCGCTATGGCGCAAAGGGCCGCGGGGGCCCACGGCGGGAGGTAGGGCGCCGTCGCCTTTTTGCTCTTTTCCTTCGCCCTGGTCAAGCTACCGCTCCCCCTTCGCCATCGATTCCTCGATTTTACGCTTAAGATCGAGAGCCAGCCGGTCGCCGCCCGGGTCATCGTACGGGCAAGCTTTGGCGGAAAGCTGCCTAAGCGCGTCCTCGGGCCTGCCGTTGGCGGCGAAGAGAAGGGCTATATTGTAATTCAAAAGGGGGTAGCAGGGGTCCAGCCGTTCGACCTCCCTGAAATAATCCAGCGCCTTGCGCGGCCTTCCGCTCATCGCGCACTCGACCGCCAGACTGTGCTTTGCGAGGGAGTTTTGCCAGCCCGAAACCTCGTCGGCGCGGGTGAAGAGGGTCGTAGAGTCCTTCCAGTAGGAAGCCGTGGCGTAACTTCGCGCCGCCAAAAGCGCCACCGCCAGCGCCGCCAGAGCCCCTAGCGCCACCCTGCCCTCGCGCCTTTTCCCCAATGAATCCCCGCAGAGCCAGACAAGCGCCGCTAAAAGCCCGATGTGCGGCAGATAGGTGAAGCGGTCGGCGTATTTTTGCAGCCCCGCCGACACCACCGCGCTGTTGGGGAACAAAATCAGGAGGAACCATAGCCAGCCGAAGAGGAGGACGGGGACTCTCCCCCTAAATCTCCACGCGGCGATTGAAACGCCGATAATCGCCGTCAGCGCCGCCGACCCGAGGGCGGCGGAAGCGGTGGTGGAGTAACCGGCCACCTCCAGAAGGATATCCGGCGAGGGGAAGAAGGTGCGGGCAAGGTATTTGAAATAGCCCCCGAAACCCGTTATCGCCGTCTGCAGGGTGTTTTCAGGAGCCCATGGGTTAGTGGCGAGCTGAGTGTAAAGCGTGATTGCGACAAAGAGCGCGCAAAGGCCGAAAAGCGGCCCCTTTTCGCGGACAAGGGGCAATATCTCTCCCTTTTTTCGCATTATGCCAAGCGGCCAGAAGTCTATGAGGAGGAGCGCGACGGGGAGGACCACCAAAACCGGCTTGGAGATCAGCCCCAAAAGGGAAAAGAGAAGGAGGGGCCAGCCAAGGCCGCTTTTGCCGCTTTCCTTCCTTCGCGCATATGCGAGGAGCGCCAGCAGGAAAAAAAAGCCCGCCAGGATGTCCTTGCGCTCGCTCACCCACGCCACAGACTCCACCCTCAGGGGGTGAACCCCCCAAAGCATGGCGGCCCAAAAGCTCCTCCACTCGTCTTTTGTGGTTTTTTCCAGAAAAACAAAGAGAAGGGGGACGGAAAGGGCGAAGAAGAAGAGGTTTACGAGGTGCATCGCCCCGAAGTTTTTGCCCCAGAGCGAGAAATCGGCCATGTAGGAGAGCCAGAGGACCGGCGCCCAGTAGCTTTCGGGGGCTGTGGTGAAGGCGCCGATGATCCCCTCGGGGGTAAGGCCGCCGTTTACCAGCGGATTATTCGGGATGTAGTCGTAATCATCCAGGGCGATAAGACCAAAGCGACCGGTCTGAAAGTATATGACGACCGGCAGGGCGAGAAGGGCCGCGACCATCGCGGCCCTTTTAAAGCTTGCGCCCCCGCCTAGAGCCTTCATCAGCCGCCCGCTTTTTTCTTTCTTTCAATGGCGCGCGTGATTTCGCTTCTAAGGCGCTGGACTATCTCGTTATCGTTGTTTTTGATGCTTGGGCAGGAGTTGCCGTCAAGGGTTTTGAGTGCCTCTTCGGATCTGCCGAAGCGGTGCAGCACGAGGGCCTTGTTGTAATTCAGGAAGGGGTAGAAGGGCTCTATCTGCCCGACCTGCTCGAAATACATCAGCGCCTTCCAAAGCTCGTTTCGGGCGACGTATTCGCTGGCGAGGCTGTTTTTGGCCATCGCGTTCCGACCCTTGTAAAGCTCGTCGATATGCTCGAAAAGAACGATGGTGTCGCGCCAGTAGCTCGTCATCCGGTAGCTGACCGAGGTGGCGGCGATGATGACTATGACCGCGGGGATGGCAAGGTAGCGCTTGTCTAGCTTCAGGTTTCCCGCTATGCGGACCACCCCCCAGACGAAGGCGGTGAGAAACCCGATGTGTGGCAGGTAGGTGAAACGGTCGGAATACCCCTGCAGACCAGCCGAAACGAGGCCGCTGTTGGGAGAGAGGACCACCAGGAACCAGACCCAGCCGAAGAGGAGCTCCGGCGCCCTCTTGCGCAAAAGCCATACGCAAAGGGAGATAGCCAGGAGCGCGGTGATGGTGAAGAGCGAAAAGACTATCACCTCGCGAGTGCGCTCGGAGGCGGGGGCGAACATTATGTCGGTGATCCAGAAGGTACGCTCAAGGTATTTCCAGTAGCCGTTGGCCGCAACCGAGATGTTGGAGAGCGAACTTTTGGGGGCTATCGGATTTATCGTTATCTGGGTGTAGTAGGTCATCGCCGCGCAGCCGAAGGAGAAGGCGAAATGGGGTATTTTCTCCAGAAAAACCGGCTTTACCGCGCCGATCAGCCTCTGCCCCTCCTGGCGCTTGTACCTGCCGAGCGGCCAATAGTCCAGAATAAGTAGGGCGGCGGGCAGGACCATCATGGTGGGCTTTGACATTATGCCAAGGAGCATGAAGACCAGGGTCAGCGCATACCACTTGATCTTCCTGGTCTGCACCCAAAGGACGTGCATCCAAAGAGCCAGCATGAAGAAAAGACCTATCAGGAGATCCTTTCTCTCCGTGACCCACGCAACCGATTCCACCCTCAGGGGATGGGCGGTCCAGATAAGCACCACGAAAAAACTGCGCCAGACCGAGCCTGTCGCCCTTTTGAGGAAAAAGAAGAAGGCGATGGCGTTTGCCATGTAAAGGATGGTGTTGGTGCGGTGCATCGCACCTTCGTTCATCCCCCAGAACTGGATGTCGAACATGTAGGAAAGCCATGTCACGGGTATCCAGAAGTTCTGGTAGATCATCGTGAAGGAGCCGTATATCCCTTTCCAGGTAAAGCCGTTCCTGACGAGGAAGTTTTGGTTTACGTAATCGTAGTCGTCAAGGGATATCAGCCTGAAGGTCGAGGTCTGCCAGTAAATGATTGCCGCCAGAACCAGTATGGCGGCGCACATTCCGGCGACAACGCCCTTGCTGCGCAACTTCGGGGGGACATTCTCGACGATGAGGTCGTCGCCTCCGGCGGGCAGGAGCCTGCCGAAAAAAGCGATGACGGAGTCGGTTACGGATATGCCGGAAGACTCCTCGGCGCCGGACGAGGGCTG
>SRXB01000197.1 GCA_009724975.1 bacterium
TCGTAACCCCTAAACGGCCCTTTCAACGAAGCAGTGAGCGGAGCGCGGTAAGGGCGGCGGCGGGTTGAGTGAAACGAATGCCCGCCACGCCCAAGCCGGAGCGAACGGTCGAACGAAGTGAGAGCTTTGTTGCAGGGCCGAGTTTTGGACACTTTTTAAAAAGTGTCGCGCGGGCGCGGGGCGTGCCAAGCCCCGCAAATATAAATAGCGCGAAGCGCACTCAAAAGAAGTCACGCGCGGGTGAAGGGGCGGCCAGCCCCTTCAAGGGTAAAAACGGCGAAGACGCACAAATCCTCGTGGAACTTTTGAGATTATTTCGCCATTTCGATGGCGCGCTACTTTTCAGCGCGGAAAAGTAGCCAAAACGCGCGGCCCCTCAACCACGATTTTTTCGCTTCGCTCAAAAAACGCTCGCTAAAAGGGAGCGGGTTCGAACTCGCAAAACTCGCCCTGATTTTTGGCTCGTTTTGCTCAAACAGCGAACAGCCTTGAAAGATGACCTAATGCCGCTCGCTTCTTCGGTTGAATGGGCCAAGGACTACGAAAGAAACGCCGTTGGGTCGCTACCGCTCCAAGCTCGCAAATCCTTTGATTTGCTCGAAGGTAAAATTTCTACCTTCGAGCGCGAAGCGCGAGCCACGAGCGAAGCGAGCCCCTCGTCCGCAACCCAAAACGGCCCTTTCAACGAAGCAGTGAGCGGAGGTGGACAAGGGAGACGGCGGACCTTCAGAGTCCGTCGCGACCCCGCCGTAGCGAGCGGTCGAACGAAGTGAGAGCTTTGTTGCAGGGCCGGTTTCTTGCCCACTTCTTTTAAAAGAAGTGGGGCCGGGTGAAGGGGCGGCCAGCTCCTTCAAGGGTAAAAGCGCGGAGCGCAACAAGAATAGACCTGGATTCCCGCTTTCGCGGGAATGACGAAATAAAGCGCGGGGCGCGCCAAGCCCCGCAAATATAAATAGCGCGAAGCGCACTCAAAAGAAGTCACGCGCGGGTGAAGGGGCGGCCAGCCCCTTCAAGGGTAAAAGCGCGGAGCGCAACAAGAATAGACCTGGATTCCCGCTTTCGCGGGAATGACGAAATAAAGCGCGGGGCGCGCCAAGCCCCGCAAAGATAAATCATTTACCTTGTATTTGTTGGGTATCGCTGACGCTCCACCAAACCTACACGTCTACCACCTACCGGGCTGAGAATATCTCCCCCTACTTCCCCTGCCCTCCGGCCACCATCTGCTCAAGGACGTTGAGGTGGGCGCGGTCGCCGATGGCGACAAGCCTATCGCCCTCCTCGATTATGGTCGAAGCGCCCGGGTTGAATTCCATGTGGCCGCTTCGCTTTTTCACCGCGACGATGATGATGTCGAAATCGGAGCGGATTTTGCTGTCCACCAGCGACTTTCCCGCCAGCGGCGAGAGGGGCGGAATGACTATCTCCTCCATTTGCAGGCCAAGGCTCTCGGACTGGGTGGCGAGCTCTATGAAGTCGATTACGGCGGGGCGTATCGCCGCCATCGCCATGCGGGTTCCGCCGATGATGTAGGGTGAGATTACTTTGTCGGCTCCGGCGCGGATCAGCTTCACCCGCGACCGCTCCTCCTCGTAGCGGGCGATTATGAAGAGCTTTGGGTTGAGCTCGCGGGCCGAGAGGGTGATGAAGAGGTTTTCGGCGTCGGTCTGCAATACCGTAACCAGCCCCTTGGCGCGTTCTATTCCCGCCTCCCTTAAAACTTCCTCCTCGGTTGCGTCGCCCACAATAATGGGAAAATCCTGCGGCAGCTTTCGCACCCCCTCCTCGTCGCGCTCTATGGCGATGAAGGGGGTCCCGCGCTTTTCGAATTCGGTCGCCACCATGCGCCCAATGCGTCCAAGTCCGCAGATTATGTAGTGATTTTGCGTCTTTTTCATGCGTGACATCGCCCTTCTTCTGCCGAGCGCCTTTTGAATCTCGCCCTCTATGAGAAGTTTTGAAAAAGCCCGAAGCCAGTAGGTGCCTACCGTAACGCCGGTAACTATGTAGAAGATTACGAAGATGCGCCCCACCTCCGACATGGGCCTCGGTTCGCCGAAACCCACGGTGGAGAGGGTGATTATCGTCATGTAGAGGGAATCAACCGCGCTCCACCCCTCGATGAGGCGAAAGCCGAGCGCACCAACGAAGATGAGGCCGAGAAGAGCCCCAACCATCTTCAAAATCGACTTGTGCGCCCTGTCCAGATATAGCATGAGCCAAAGCTCCGGTTGACGGCGGGAGGTTTTAAGCCTAGATTCACATCCGTCAAAAAAAAAAGTTCAACCACAACCTGATTTAAGAATATACGGTCAAATGAAACTTTCCGAAATCAAATTTTCCGATCTGGATCTCCTTCCCGAACTCCACAAGGCCGTCGCCTCCCAGAAATTCGAGTACCTTACAGAGGTACAGGCGATGACCATACCCACCACCCTCACCGGAAAAGACCTTGCGGTGCAGGCGCAAACCGGCTCCGGCAAGACGGCGGCCTTCCTCGTCACCATCTTCGACCGCCTCCTGAAGGTCCCTAAGAAAAAGACCCACGGGGTCTGTCCCCGCGCCATAGTAATAACCCCCACCCGCGAGCTGGCGGTGCAGGTTGCCTCCGACGCCGAGGGGCTTTTGAAGGGCGGCGACCTGCCTTTCCGCATCCTTTTGGCCTACGGCGGGGTCGATTACGCCAAGCAGCGCGAGGAGATTCGCCAGGGGGTCGACCTGTTGATAGGGACTCCGGGCCGCCTAATAGACTACCTCAAGCAGAGGGTTTACCACCTGGGCGCGGTGGAGATTGCGGTAATCGACGAGGCCGACAGGATGTTCGACATGGGTTTCATCGCCGACATCCGCTTTTTGCTCAAAAGAATGTCCAAATACGACGAGCGCCAGTCGATGCTCTTTAGCGCGACCTTGAGCGACCGCGTCATGGAGCTTAGCTACGAGTACATGAACGTGCCGGAGCTTGTGGAGGTCTCCCCCGACAAGATCGTGGCCGACCGAGTGACGCAGGCCCTTTACCACCTCGGCTCCACCGAGAAGATGCCCTTCCTCTTCGGCCTTTTGAAGACCGGCGAGATAAAGAAGGCGGTGGTTTTCGTCAACACCAAGCACATGGCCGAGCGGCTTGCCCGCGCGCTGAACCACAACGGCTACCCCACGGCGGTACTAAGCGGCGACGTGCCGCAAAACGGAAGGCTTAAAGTGATAAGGCGCTTTTCGGCTGGGGAGATAAAGATTCTGGTTGCCACCGACGTAGCCTCTCGCGGCCTCCACATCGAGGACGTAAGCCACGTTATCAATTACGACCTGCCGCAGGACACCGAGGATTACGTCCACCGCATAGGCCGCACCGCCCGCGCCGGAAAAAGCGGCTCCGCCATCACCCTCGCCTGCGAGGATTACGTCTTCACCCTTCCAGCCATAGAGGAATACATTGGCCACCAGATTCCGGTTGGTGAGGTAAAGCCAGAGATGTTCGCCCAATTCGAAGAGCCGCCCCGCGAAAAGAGGCAGTTCAACCCCAACAACCGGGGCGGAGGACGGGATAACCGCGGGGGCCGCGGCGGCAGAAGCGGCGGACCGCAAAACCGCCAGAGAAGCGGCAGGGGTTCGCCGAGGGGCCGCTAGTTTTTCAGGGAAAGAAGCCTTTCGTAAAGCTCCTGTGGGTCTTTGCCGCTTCCGGCGGCCCGCTTCTCCCCCTCCCTCTCTATGCGAAGGCACAGGTAGCGAAGCGCCGCCCGCCGAAGATAGGGCAAAAGCACGGCCCTCTCGCCATCCGTAATCCTCCTGACCCTCCCGTAGCCCCCAAGAAGGCTCTCCCAAAGACCCGAATCGAGTTTGCCGCCCGAAAAGCACCCGCCTAGGGCGCAGGCGGCGAGGTCGAAGACGAATGGCCCCCTCCCCGCCATGAAAAAATCCAGAATCGCGGCCACCTTAACACTTCCGGCCTCAAAAATGACGTTGTCGGGGAAGAGGTCGGCGTGAATGAATCCAGCAGGCAGGCTCTTTTCCGGCAATAACGCCTGCCTTCTCGCCTCCGCAATCATCTCAGCCGCCATATCCGGCCTGCGGGCCGCCCCTTTCTCAACTTCCACTTCCAGAAGCTTCCAGCAAAAAAGCCCTTCGGGTAGGTCGCGCCCCAAATCTGCGGCCTTAAGGTGCAAAGCCGCCAAGGTTTCGCCTAGCGAGGCAAGTTCTAAGCGATTTGGGGTCAAAACCTGCCTTCCTTCGACGAAAGGGGTGAGCGAGGCCGGCTTTTGGCGAAGTATAACAGCCGGTTCTCCTTCGCAAAGGCGCGGAGCGGGGACGGGGAGGCCTAAAACCCCCAACTGCGCTGTTATCTTGAGTATTTTGGAGACCTGCCC
>SRXB01000526.1 GCA_009724975.1 bacterium
CCGCCGGTTTATGAAGCCCTCAAGCGCCGGAAGCGCCAAGATAGCGCTCTGTTTCGCCGTATGGTCCACCTGGGCGCTCTTTAGCCGTAACATAGGGCTGCCCTGGGAGGCCCTGGTCTTCTCCCTCTCGTTCCTGACGGCCATTTTTTCCTTCCTATGGGCCTTTGCAAAGGGCGAGGGGGTCGGGAAGCCTTCCCTTGCGCTGGCGACGCTCGGTGTCTTGCTCTTTCTCAACAACCTGGCCTTCTTCTACGCCATTGAAAAAACCACCGTCGCAAACGCGCTCTTCACCCACTACATGGCCCCGGTCCTCGTCGCCATTTTCGCTCCCCTGCTGATAGGGGAGAAAAAACTGCGCCACTCTTTTAGCTGTCTGGGGGCTTCTCTATTGGGTCTTTACCTGCTTTTGCCCCCAGGGCTTTCCGGCTCGGACCTCAAGGGGACGGCGGCGGGGCTTTTCAGCGCCGCTGCATACGCCGGAATGGTCATCATGGTGCGCAAGTACGCCATTTCCACAGCCAGCCTCCGCATAATCTTCTGGCAAAACCTCACCGTGACCCTCCTTACCGCGCCGCTGTCCTTCATGGCCGATTTCAGAGTGGGGGCGGGCGGCGCTATCCTTCTGGTTTTCCTCGGGCTTTTCCATTCCGTGGCGGTCCCCCTCTTTTACCTTTCAGGCATAAGGAGCGTAAGGGCGCAGACCGCCGCGATACTGGGCTACATCGAGCCCTTGGGAGCGGTTTTTCTCGCCGCGCTTTTTCTTGGTGAGAAATTGCCACCCACGGCGTGGGCAGGGTGTATTTTCATAGTGGCGGCGGGCGTTCTCGCGGTGAGGGACGAGGGCGAGGGGTGAAGAATAGCCGCTTTTTAGCTTTAGGAAAGATTTTGGGGTGAGCCTTTGATGGATATGCACGAGCGCACAAAGATTCTTATCGGCGAGGAGGGGGTCGAGAGGCTCGCCTCGTCGCGGGTGGCGGTCTTCGGC
>SRXB01000527.1 GCA_009724975.1 bacterium
GACTGGACCTACGGGATATTTCCCCTCGTATTTTTGGCCACCTCGGCCAACATTAGCCCCTTCCTCGTCGAGTTCAGCATAGACCCCATCGCCTTCCCCTTCGCAGCAGCCGCTTTTTTATGCCTTTTCCTGCCTGCCACGGAGCGCACCGTCGTTCTTGCCTCGGCGCTCTCGCTATTTTCGGTGCTGATAACGCCAAAATACGCGATGCCGCTCTTCTTCGGCCTCATCGGCCATTACGCGGCTTGTTACCTCGCCCACAGGAATATCAAAAAGCTCGTTATTTCCGTCGCCATAGGCGGCGGCGCGGCCCTGGCGCTGGCCCTTATCCTTTACGGCTCCTACGGGATATCCCTTATCGACAACTTCAGATCCATCCTCATCTCGGGAAAGGTGACCGCCACCAGGGGCGGAGGAAATCTTGGTCAAGAAATTTTCTCCTACCTCGCCCAAAAACCGGTTTTCGGCCTTATTATTCTGCTTGGCCTGGCTGGATGGGGCATGAGGTCCTACCGGAAGCTCGATTCCATAACCCTAAGCGGCGCCGGAATTTTGCTAGGCGTGATAATTTTCTGCTTAAAGATAAATTTTCCGCTTCAGCAGTACCAAGCGCCTGTTTATATGTCTCTAGCTGTATTTTTCCCATTTGCCGCCCTCCTTGTTAAGGACTCCCTATACCGCTCGGCGGGCAAGGCGCTGCTATTGTTCGTGCTTTTTATGGTGGCGCTGACCCATTTTTCAGCCGCCACCGGCGAATTTCTCCAGACCAACATCAATCGGCGAGATGCCGAAAGCAATTTTTCAATGAAAGGGCCTCCCGCAGTGGCTGTTTTGGCCTACAAAGAAAAACTTCTGCGGGCCATTCCCCCCGGCGAAAAAGTTATAGCCAGATGGTTCCACCACCCGCTTTTTAGGCGCGACATAACCGGCATGACCGGCGACGACAGGCCAAGCGGAACCACCTGCATGACCCCCGACGACCCG
>SRXB01000198.1 GCA_009724975.1 bacterium
AAACAGAGGAGCCGCCTGAAGCGACGGCGACCCCCGCCGGTCCCATGAACTCAAGGTCGCCCGTTCCCGCGCCCCCCGCCTCCCAGACGAATTCAGAGGAAGTGCCCTGTTTCGCGGCGTCCAGCTTTATGACGAGATTTGCGGAAGGGTCGGTGGCGTAGATGTAGTCGCCGTAAGCGGCCTGGGCGTAAAGGTCGCCAAGGAAATCCTGCCCGTAAGTAAGCGATGCGCCACTTCCGCTCCCGTCATCGGGAGGGGTCCAGACGCCGAAATTAACATCCGAGCCGCAACCGACCGCCCAAAGGGCGGCCAACGCCACGGCAAGGGGCGCCAGAGCCGGTTTTTTCACTAAGCGCTCCGCCTTCATCTCGCCGTCAGAACTGCAAGAGGCTGTAAGCAGGTATGTCTCCCAGCTTCTCCCTTCCGTTTAGGAAGGTGAGCTCGGCCAGGAAGGCGGCCTCCACAACGGTTCCCCCCATCTCCTTTATAAGGTCGCTAACGGCGCGAACGGTGCCGCCGGTGGCCAGCACATCGTCGGCGATAAGAACGCGCTGGCCGGGCTCGATGGCGTCGAGGTGTATTTCAAGAGTGTCGGAGCCGTATTCAAGCGCATAGGAGACGCTGCGGGTCTTGTAGGGCAATTTTCCGGGCTTGCGCACCAGGATTACGCCCTTGTTCAGCTTGTAGGCGAGGGCCGAGCCGATGATGAAGCCCCTGGCCTCGATGCCGAGAACTATATCCACGTGCTGATCGATGTAGCGGTGGGCCATGATGTCGACGACGCGGTTGAAGCTGGAGGCGTCCCGAAGAAGGGTGGTTATATCCTTAAAACCGATGCCTGGTTTGGGAAAGTCCTGGATATCCCTTATTTTTTTCTTCAAGTCGTCCATATCGCGCTCCTCGTCTCCAAAATTATTGAACGCCGGTCCCTCAAGGGGAAGCGTCCGTTGAATCTAAAAGATGGTGCTGAACTGCACCTTGCTCTGGGCGGCCAGTTTTTTGAGTTTCTTAATCGCGCCCTTCTCTATCTGCCGTATGCGCTCCCTTGTGACCCCGTGGATGCACCCTATCTCTTCGAGGGTCATCTCCTCGGCCTCGCCAAAGCCGTAGCGCATGGCCAAAATCTCCTGCTCGCGCGGGCGAAGCTGCTCAACCCATTTGAGGAGAAAAGAGATTCTCTCTTCCAGTTGGACGACCTCGGTAGGGGTGGGATTCAGATTGTCCTCGATGGTGTCGTGGAGGTTGAAATCCCCTTCGTCTCCCATCGGCTGGTCGAGGCTGAAGGTGCGCCTGACGAGGGCCATGAGCCTTCGCACCCTGTGAATCGGGATATCGAGCGCCTGGGCGATGGAGATGTCCTTCGGCTCCACCCCCTCCTTGCGCCGAAGCGCCTCCGCCGTCCTTATGAGCCTGTCGAGGTCTTCGGCCACGTGCACCGGCAACCGGACGGTGCTGGCGTGGTTGACGAGCGCCCGCTCTATCGCCTGGCGTATCCACCAGGTCGCGTAGGTGGAGAAGCGGCACCCCCTGTCGGGGCAAAACTTCTCGACCGCCCTGATTAGGCCGAGATTGCCCTCTTCGATGAGGTCCAAAAGGGGCAGGCCACGGTTGGAATACCTGCGGGCGATATTGACCACGAGCCTGAGATTGGCCTCTATGAGCTTTCCCCGAGCCTCGTCGTCTCCTGCGGCCATCGCCTCGGCAAGGGAGACCTCCTCCTCAGCGGTAAGGAGGTCTATCTGCCGGATTTCGGACAAATAAATAGTGATGGCGCTGCCGGAACCTTTTCCGGCGCCTTTTTCCTCCTTTGGGGAGCCGTCGGCGAAATCGGCCTCGGCGTCCGAAGGCAAAAAAGCCTCATCCTGTTGCATCCGGCAAATCTCTCCCATCGCGAAACTCGCTTGGCGCAAGAGGGGAAATAGTAAACTTACCTCAGCGGGCGGGCAAGTGTAAAAGGGGGTCCTCGGCGACTGTTCCCTTCCTGACTTCGAAGTGCAAAAACTCGCCCGCGCTGCCCACCGGCTCTCCGGCGGCGATTTTATCGCCCGTCCTCACCTTCAGGGCCGCCATATTTGAATAAACCGTGTAAAAATCGCCCCCGTGGTCGATTATGGCCATGGTGCCGTAGGCCCTGGCCGGAAGTCCCGCGTAATTCACCTGCCCTGACGCGGAGGCCTTTACAATTTCGCCGCTTTTAGTGGCAATCTCGATTCCCTTGCCGCCCTCGCGCCCAAAAGCGCGAAGAACCCCTCCCCCAACGGGCCAGGCCAGCTTAGCCGCCTTCGCCGATTTTTGAGGCGCGGCCACCGGCGGCAAAACCCTGGATTTTATGGCGGGAACCGCCGACTGCCCCACCACGCCGGAGGGCGCGGGCTTTGCCTTTTCCCTCTCTTTCGCGGCTTTGGCTTTTGGCGGCGGCCCCTTTTCGGCTGGAACAGCCTCCCTGCCTGCCGCGTAGTCGCCGTCGGGAGCGGGCAAAAATATTATGTCGCCCTCGGAAACCTGATCCTCGGGAGAAAGATAGTTCATCTCGCGGACCGCCTTTGGGCTGACCCCGGCCTTTCTGGCTATTGACTCGATGGTTTCGCCCCTGCCGACGGCGCGCCTCTCACCGTAAGTGGGCGCGCACGCCGTCGCGGCCAGCATAAGCGCGCAGGCCAACGCCGCGATGACGAAATTTCCGGCTTTTACGCGAAGGCCGTTCACCTTTGCTCCACCCCTCTCTTTTGCAAGCCCTCCACAAGAGGGACGAACTTTACGCGGTCAAGGCGGTGTTCGCGCCACAAATCCTCCGATTCCCTCAAAACCAGCTTCAAGACCTGCCCGCCATCCTCCTCCACGGGAACTACGAGCCTCCCCCCGATGGCGAGCTGCTCCAAAAGGGGCTCGGGCACTTTGCCGGAAAGGGCGGCGGCGGTCACTATTATCTTGTCGTAAGGCGCGTGCTGGCTCCAACCCTTTGAACCATCAGCTGTCTTAATGTGCACCCCGAAAAGACCCAGCCTGTTCATCAGGTCCTTCGCCCGAACCGCCAGCGCCCCCACCCGCTCCACCGAATAGACCGATTTGCACAAAAGAGCAAGGGCGGCGAGCTGGAAGCCGGAACCTGTGCCGATTTCAAGCACCTTCTCCTCGGGCGAGGGGTCAAGGAGGTCGGTCATGCGAAGAACGGTCGACACCTTTGAGATGGTCTGCCCCCACCCGATGGGCAGGGCGTCGTCGGAGAAGGCGCGCAGGGAAAACGCCTCGTCCACGAAGATATCCCTTGGGATAGAGCCCACGGCTGTTATCACCCGCTCGTTTTTTATGTTCATGGATTCGGCCAGCGACCTTGCAAGCCTCATCATCTTGGCGTTGGGCCTCAGCGTGGACTCCTTTTGGCGCTAAAACTTCCAGCCGCGAAAGCCTTCAAGCCTCTCGCGGTCGGTAAGGTCGGTGTGAAGCGGCGTAACCGAAACGTCGCCACGGGCTACCGCGGCCACGTCGCTGTCCTCTTCCCCGTCGACATAGCCCAGCTCGGTTCCGCCTATCCAATAGTATTCGCCGCCGCGCGGGTCGGTCTTCTTGACGATGCCGCTTCCGAAAATCCTCCGTCCCTGGCGCGTCACGCGGATAGGGCCAAGCGGCGAGCCGGCTTTGGGAACCGGCACGTTCACGTTCAAAAAGGTCCTGGGCGGCAGGGAATTTTCCATTATGGCGCGGGCAACCCTCTGTCCGACCATAGCAGCCGGAAAAAAATCGAAACCGGCGCGGGCCACCAGCGAAACGGCCATCGAGGGAACCCCGAGGAGCGCGCCTTCCATCGCCACCGCAAGCGTGCCCGAATAAGTCAAATCGTCGCCCAGATTGCCTCCGGCGTTTATCCCAGCCGCCAGAAGGTCGGGGGGGGTTTCGAGAACGGCGTGGACCCCGAGGTGGACGCAATCGGTGGGAGTGCCGTCTACCGCGTACCAATCCTCCCTGACCTTCTTCAGCCTGAGGGGACGGTGTAGGGTAAGGGCATGTCCCACCGCGCTGCGCTCCCTGTCGGGGGCGACCACCACCACCCTCCCCAGCGGCGACAGCGCGTCCGCCAGCGCCATGAGGCCCGGAGCTTCTATACCGTCGTCATTGCTCAGAAGTATCAGCAACTTATCCACCAGTTCGGCGGCCCGCCGGAAAAATTCGCGGCGCGGCCAGCCCGTTGCGCCTTTCGAGAAATCCACTTTACAGGATTGGAGCCGCCGCGCAAAAGACGATATTTGTTGAAAACCCGAACCGCGAGCCCTAATATCTGCAAAAAATCACCTCGACCGAAGAAAGAGATAAATGACCACTCCCATAAACGACGAAATGGCCGCCCAGGGGCAAAC
>SRXB01000528.1 GCA_009724975.1 bacterium
GGCATGGACCGCATCGCCAAAATCGAGGACGACTACTCCAAGCAGGATGCAATCCTCCGCGAGAAGCAGGCGGTGGCCGCGAACCTTCCCATAGTGAAGGAAGCGGTTAAGCAGCTAGACATCCACCTTGGCAAGGCCCTTGAAAAGTTGCCCGGTTCCGAAGAGATTCCCGCCCTGCTGAAATCTGTCAGCGATCTTGGCGTGGAAGCGGGGCTTGAGGCCGTTCTCTTCAAGCCGGGCTCCGCCAAGCCGGTCGGCCCCAAATTCTTCTACGCCGAAGTCCCCTTCACGATGGAATATTCGGGCCAGTATCACGAACTTGGCTCTTTTTTCGACAAAATAGCCAACCTCTCCCGAATAGTGGCGATAGACAACTACTTCATCGACACCAACACATACACAATAGCCGGAGATCCTCAGCTAAAGATGAAGATCGAGGCCAGAACCTTTAGATTCCTTCCCCCTGAAGAACGCCCGAAGGAGCAGGTCGCCGAGGACCCAAAGGCCGCCAAGGGCAAGGGCAAGGGCAAAACGGCTCCGGCCAAAGCGGGGAAGAAATAACATGATGCCGGCTACCGGACGGGAAGGCGGTTGATAGATGCGCTCCATCTGGAAAACATTTATCTTTATTGGTTTGGCCCTTTGCCTCGTCTCTTGCACCAAAAAGGGCGACGGCAAGGGAAAAGCCGCGGAATCCCAGATAAAGCCCGCGATGTCGCTAAGCTCGATGCTTGAGGGGATAATACCCAAGGATTCGGGTGGCGGAGTAAAATTCGCCTACCATCCCGAAAACCTGAGAGACCCCTTCAAGCCGTTCGTCAAGATCGAGACCAAGGGCAAGGGCGGGGCAAAACTGATTCCCAAGGCGTTCGAGGCGAAATCCCCCCTCCAGCGCATCCCCCTTGAGTCCCTCAAGCTCACCGGCATCGTCTGGGCCGCCGGAAACAAGGGCAAGGCGCTCATCCAGGATGAAAAGGG
>SRXB01000199.1 GCA_009724975.1 bacterium
CGTGGGCTCCCGCCCCGCCCCTGGCGTGGAGCCAAAGGTCCCACGGCCTCGCCTCGCGCAGAAGGCGCATGTTCTCGGGGCCGTTGCGCCCCGCCACAATCGTCCAGCCGTCGGAGGAACGCCAGGTCGGGACAATCTTTTGTTCCCCGGCCTTCCGGTGGGCAGGAGACGCGCTTTTTTTTCCGAGCGACGGGTTTTCAAGCTCCGCCTCGGCCTCCTTCAGCCTTTTGGCGGCTATTTCTCCGGCTCTTTTGAGCTTAGACGCCTTTTTGTAAAGCGCGGCGAGGTTCTGGGAGGGCGATTTCGAGGGGTCGAGCGGGATTTCGGCCTCTCCCTCGCCGTTCAAAAGAGGCAAACGCGCCAGCGCGTCGCCTTTTTTGACCTCGCCGAGGTGAGCGGCGAGGGTGTCGGCCAGCGCTCTTGTTTTTGGAGCCTCTCCCGCGCGCTCGATATCTCCGTTTATCTTTTCTATTCTCTTCAAGATGCGGTTGCGGAGCTTTTTCAGCTCTTTTCGCCCCTCTTCCGGCGGGGCTTTTTCCTCGTGCGGCCCTTCCGGTTCGGCGGCCAGGATTTTTTGCGCCTCCTCAAGGCTCATGGCCGCGCCGCCTTCAGCAGCGGGCTCTGTAACCGCGTATTTTGAGCTTGGCTTTACCCATGCGCCAAGGGAAACGGCCTTTACCACCCCCTCGCCGTCGAGAGCGAGGAGCGAGGAGCGCCCCCTGGACCTCTCAAGAACTAGTACGGGGGAATCTCCGCCCCGGCTGAACCGGAAAAAGACCGCTTCGCCCTTTTCTCCCGCCCAGACGCGGGCCAGCTGCCCCCCTTCGACCCTGGCGCGCAGCCAAAGAAGGAGAGTCTGGGGCCTTTTGGGGCTTTCCCCCCTGCGGTCGGCGAGGCGTATTGGGGAATCATCGGCTGGTATGGCGAGAAGGCGGGTTTTCCCCTCTTTGCGGAGGCGCAAAAAAAGAGTTCCCGCCTCATCCTGCCAGATTTTCTGGACGAAGGAGGAGGAGAGGAGAAAATCGGCGGCTTTGGCCGCCTTTAGCTCTTGCCCTTCCACTTACCATCCCGGGAGGAGGTAGCGGGCGGGCGGCGCGCCAACCGGCGCGGCCAGTTTTTCGACGGTTTCGGCGTCTTCGCCGATGAGAAGGGGGAGGAGCCCTTCTTTTTTCCTCTTCCAGCGCTCCACCGGAGGCGCATCCCCGAGTCCGCCGAGTTCTCCGGCGGCGCTTACAGCCTCGCGCAGGCCGCCAAGCTCGTCCACGAGCCCCGCCTTTTGCGCCTGCCTGCCCGAGTAGATGCGACCGTCGGCCAGCGCCAGCACCTTTTCCCTGGGCATTTTTCGTCCTTGGGCCACCGCTTCCACGAACTGGGCGAAGAGGTCATCCACCACCCCTTGCATTACGACCCTGTCGGCCTCGGTCATTTCGCGAAAGGGGGAGCCGGCGTCCTTGAACTGGCCGCTTTTGAGAGCGCGTGAGCGCATTCCTATCTTGTCGAGGAGGACTTCGTAATCCGAAAACTGCATTATGACACCGATGGAGCCGGTGATAGAGCCGGAATCGGCTACGATTTTCGTGGCGGGGGCCGCGAGGTAGTAGCCGCCGGAGGCAGCCACCGCGCCGAAGGAGGCGACAACGGGCTTTTTCTCGGCCAGCCTCTTCACCGCGTCGTGTATCTCCTGCGAGGGAGCTATTACGCCGCCCGGGGAGACCACCCGCACCACCACCGCCTTAACCTCGTCGTCGTTTTCGAAGGAGGAGAGCGCCGCGACCGCCTCCTCGGCGTCGGCGATGAAGCCGGAGATTTTCACTATCCCGACCCTCTCTCCCTTCGTTATCTCTTTTTCTGGGCTAAATAGGGACGACAATATGCAAAGGGCTCCGATTATCGCCATAATCCATAGGAAAATCCTGAAAAGCGTTTTCATATCTCCCTCGCGCATGAAAAAGAAAAGGCCGAAAGCCCACGGGGGCCTTCGGCCTTCAAGTTTAATCCTTAATGGATTTTCGATGTAGCGTTATTAGGCGTCCTTGCCCTTTTTCGCCTTGGCGGCCATCAGCTTGTCGCCGAGGGTCGCGCTGGAGCGGGCGGCCATCTCTTTGTTGACGGCGTCGATGGCGATCTTTTCGGCGCGCACTTCGGCGTTTTCAATCGCCTTCATGGAGAGGCTTATCTTGCGCTCCTCCTGGTCGACGGAGAGGACTTCGGCCTGTATGAGCTGGCCGGCGGCGAGCTTGGAGGTGGCGTCGGAGGGTTTCTCGCTGGAAACCTCGGTGACGTGCACGAGTCCTTCGATGCCGGGCTCAAGCTCAACGAAGACGCCGAAATCGGCGACATTGGTGACCTTGCCGTCGACGATGGAGCCGACGCGGTACTTGGCGGCTATGTTGGCCCACGGATCGGGCTCAAGCTGCTTGATTCCGAGGCTGAAGCGCTCCTGCTCCTTGTCGATCTTGAGGACCACGGCCTCCACCTCGTCGCCTACGTTGAAGATGCCGGCGGGGTGGGTGATGCGCTTGGTCCAGGAGATGTCGGAGACGTGGATGAGGCCGTCGATGCCGTCCTCGACGCCCAGGAAGACGCCGAAATCGGTGATGTTGCGGATTTTGCCGCGTACGACGGTGCCGACGGGGTAGCGCTCCTCAAGGATTTCCCAGGGGTTGGGCTCGCACTGCTTCATGCCCAGCGAAATGCGCTTTCTCTCGGTGTCGAGGTTGAGGACCATGACCTCGACCTCGTCGCCGATGTTGACCTTTTCGCCAGGGTGGTTGATGCGCTTGGTCCAGCTCATCTCGGAGATGTGGACGAGTCCCTCGATCCCCTTCTGCAGCTCGACGAAGCAGCCGTAATCGGTGATGGAGACGACCTTGCCGTTGACCTTGGCGCCGATGGGGTATTTCTCGCCCGCGGCCTGCCAGGGGTCTTCCTCAAGCTGCTTGAGGCCGAGGCTGACGCGCTCGCGGCCCTGGTCGTAGGAGAGGACCTTCACCTTTATCTCGTCGCCGATGTGCAGAAGCTCGCTGGGGTGGTTGACGCGGCCCCAGCTCATGTCGGTGACGTGAAGGAGGCCGTCGATGCCGCCCAGATCGATGAAGGCGCCGTAATCGGTGATGTTCTTGACGATGCCGTCCAGCACCGCGCCCTCTTCGAGCTTGCCCAGGGTGGACTTGCGCATCGACTCGCGCTCTTTTTCGAGGATGACCCTGCGGGAGAGGACGATGTTGCCGCGGCGGCGGTTGAACTTGATGATCTTGAAATCGAAGGTTTCGCCGATGAGCTTTTCAAGCTGGCGGACGGGACGCAGGGCGACCTGGCTTCCGGGGAGGAAGGCGCGTACGCCGATGTCGACCGAGAGGCCGCCCTTGATGCGGGCGATGACGCGGCCCTCGACGGTTTCGTCGTTCTCGGCGGCGGCGCTGATGCGGTCCCAGATGCGGATCTTGTCGGCCTTGTCCTTGGAGAGGACGACCATGCCGTCTTCGTTCTCAAGGCGCTCGACCAAGACCTCTACCTTGTCGCCTTCCTTGATGGTCAGCTTGCCTTCAAGATCGCGGAACTCGCCGGTGGGCACGAGGCCTTCCGACTTGTAGCCGATGTCGATGACGACGTAATCGGGGGAGATTTTGAGGACGGTGCCGTTTGCGACTTTGCCTTCGGAGGGGACGGATTCGCTCTCTTCGAGAAGCTTGGCGAAATCGAGGGTTTCCTGCGAGTATTCGGTTTTCTTAAGAGCCATTTTCACTTTTTCCGCGCCGGTGGTTGCAAAAAACCGATGTGGCGACCCGGCATTACGCCATCGGCATTGAAGGCGGGCAAGATAACACCGCTGGAAGTGAAAAAACAGTGAAAAATGACAGGAGCGCAGGGAAGTTTTCAGATTTCAGGGGCCGCGTTTGGAAATTGGGACGCCCCGCAAGCGCCTTCGGACAAATCAAAAGATTTGCGAGCTAAAAGATTGCACTAAATTTACCTTCGAGCAAATCAAAGGATTTGCGAGCCACGAGCGGAACGCGAGCCCCTCGTCCGCAACCCAAAACGGCCCTTTCAACGAAGCAGTGAGCGTAGGCGTTATGGCGCGTGGGGGTCTTAGCGAGAGAATCGAGCGGGTGCCCCCTGAAGCCATAGCCGTAGCGAACGGTCGAGCCGTAAGGCGAGAGCTTTGTTGCAGGGCCGGTTTCTTGCCCACTTCTTTTAAAAGAAGTGGGGCCGGGTGAAGGGGCGGCCAGCCCCTTCAAGGGTAAAAGCGCGGAGCGCAACAAGAATAGACCTGGATTCCCGCTTTCGCGGGAATGACGAAATAAAGCGCGGGGCGCGC
>SRXB01000200.1 GCA_009724975.1 bacterium
GATGTTTTTCAATTGTCTGAAGAGAGAATTAGTGTGCGCGGCCAAAGGGGGGCGAAAATTTTGTGACGCGGGTAAGTTGCTGCAATGTAAGCATTATTATTTTTTAGCAGTAGAAGGTTTTTTTAATTGTTTATAAAATTGGTGGTAAATGAGTTGTTATCTTTTTGACTGCATAGATAAAACTCCGTTCGTTTTGCGGCCAATCTGGAGTGTGGAATGACAAAGTGGTTATCGGGTTTGGGCGCGCAGGCCGCTGAGCAGCAATCTTCCGCGCAGGCGCAACAAAACATGCTTGGTTCGAGGCTTGTGGGGAGCCTTTTGGATTTTACCCTCGTGGACGTTGCTCAACTGGTGATTTTTTCCAGGAAAACCGGCACGCTGGTGCTGCGCCGCGGCCACGAGGAATCATATCTTCACTTTGATCATGGACAGCTCGTCCACGCGCGCAAGGGAGATCTCTCCGGCGATGAGGCGGCGTACTCCATTTTCGAATCGACCACCGGCCACTTCGAGTTTTTGACAGGTGAAACAACCTCCGAGAAAACCATAAGTCTGGACAGCACCCATTTCCTCATGGAGGCGGCCAGGAGGCACGACGAAGCACAGCGCGAATCCGAACATCTCCCCGAAGAAGAGTTTTACATTAACGAAGCCCACCCCGATTCGGGCGCAAGACCACGGCTTTCCGTAATCAGAAGCGATCAGGTGGACGAGGACGGCGAGGATGGGGACAAAGAGGGGAACGCTTCGCGCAATTCTCTGGCCGACGATCTCATCAGCTCTTTTTTGTCCTGTTCGGATGACGGCGGGGCGGCGGGTGTGGCAAACGGCGATTCCGACCAGCTTCTTTCCGCGCTAAACGGGCTTCCAGAGATCGAGGAATACCGCGTGTACGGTCAGGACGGCTTGCGCCTAAGCTGCCGCCTTGCTGACAACGGCGCGCCGCCGCCTATTTTTTTCGACGACGATGCCGTGGCCGTCTTGCAGATAATCAAGTCCGGCAAGGCCCTTGGCGAGCTCCTAAAAGCCGGTCGCTTCCTCTGCTCGGCGGCGTTTCCCTGCGCGAGCGGGCGCAAAGTTTTTTTTGAGGCCGACAGCAGGTACGTGGCCGCCGACCTTGGGCCCGGGCGTCATTACGTCGATATCGCGATAAAAGCTTTCGCCGGTTTGCCGTGAATCTCGCGGCGCCGGAGCCTGCAACCTTTGCAACACGATGAGACAGGTAAGGATACGATAGATGCACCAGCCACTTTGCGATCTTAAACTCATAAACGGAGTCGTCGGGGCTTTCGTCTTCGACGCCAAAAAGGGGATTCTCGCTTCCGAGGTGCCCCAGAACTTCAAGCGCGATAAGTTGGCGCAGACGGGAAGGCTTCTTGTCAAAAGCCTGATGGCGGGAAGGAACGGATTCGAGGGCATCAGGGAGATGGTCTTCAATTTCGCCGAGATGTACGTTCTTGTGCGGGAATTAAGGCCCGGAGTAGTAGTCGTGGTCATTTGCCAGAACGCGCTTAATGTAAATCTCCTTATCACGTCTTTGAATCTGGCGATGGAAGAGCTCTTGCCGCTGGCGGACCTTCCACCCGAGGAAGTCGCTCCCACGGTGCCGCAATTCCTAGACGCCCCCGAGTCGGCTCCGCCGCCAGCGCCGCCGCCAGCGCCGCCGCCAGCCCCTTCCGCTCCTCCTAAGGCGGCTGTCGCCTTCACCGTGGAAAGCATATTGGAAGACAAGACGCTCGGCCCGGCCCTTGCGGAAATCAGGATGGCGCTCGCCAAGGCGATAGGGCCGATGTCGGCTATAATAATGCAGGACGCGCTCAAGCTGTGGATATCGTCCTCTCAACCCTCAAAAAGCAACCTGAAGGAACTGGTGGACATAATTTGCGGGGATGTCGGCGACCCTTCGCAATGCGACAAGTTCAGGGCTTTGATAACCTCCGTGGCCCGCTGACGGCTGGGTTTTGAGGAGAAGGCGATGGCGGACCTAAACGAAATATCCGGCAGGATAATGGAACTCGAAGGCGTCACCGGAATTTTGGTGGCGACGGTGGAGGGGCAGCTAATTTTGTCCCAGGAGATAGCGGGCCCGGTGGAGATGGCTTCCATGATGGCCCTTTGCGTAATAAACGGCGAAGCGGTCAGGCAGTCGATAGGCTTCACCCGCCTCAACAGCATACATCTGTTTATCGAGCATTCCGACGATTTCATACTCATCTTCCTCAGCAAATACATAGTTGGCATAAGAAAGGCCAACAAGGCTTCGACGGAAGAGATTCTCAAGGGTTTTCGCAATATTTTCAAACATCATAACAAGTAAATGACACGCGGAGGTAATGGCAAATGCTCGCAAGGAATATCCTTAAATTGTCTCTTGCCGTGGTTCTGGCGGCGTTGGCGGTGGTCATGGTTCCGAAGGCGGCTACCTGCGCCGAGGAGCTAAGGGGGTTTGACCTTCAGGTGCTGGAATGGGCCAGGCAGTGCAAGGATGAAATAGAGGAGCAGATGGTGGTCCTCGCCAAATCCGGAAGGATTCCGAAAGCGGCGCTCTTCGATACTTTCTACATACCTATCCCGAATACCGACCCTCAGAAATACAACACCCGCTACGACCGTCTTTTCGACGAGAACATGAGGGAGATCGAAGACCGCTACCTCTCCAAGGACAAGCGGCTGGCTTTTGTGGTGGCGGTTGACGTAAACGGCTACCTTCCCACCCACAACACCCGCTATTCGCAGCCCTTGACGGGCAATCCGGACGTTGACGTGAAGAACAACCGGACCAAGAGGATGTTCAACGACCGCACGGGGCTGGCGGCGGCCAGAAACGAGGAACCTTATCTGATACAGCGTTATTCCCGCGACACCGGCGAGATGATGGCCGACCTTTCGGTCCCCGTCTATTTCGAGGGCAGGCATTGGGGAGCGTTGCGCATAGGGTACAAGATGTGAATTCACATTCGTCATCATAACTTGGCAAATCACTTATCATTTTTCGGCAAGGAGCAATCATATGGCAAAATCACGCGTTTCCGTTAAAGTCGCCGTAAAGGTCTTGGCGCTGCTGGCCGTGGTAATGGCGGTCGGAACCTTCGTCCTCATCAACAAGATGAATGCCTCTTTGGAGGATCAGCTTTTCCAGCGGGGAAAGATACTTTCGATAACCGGCGCAAAGGCCTACGGCAAAATGATTGAAGAGGCGATAGACAACGGCGTTTTCTCCGTCAAGGACGCCTTTGACACCAGCTATCAGGAAATTCCGGGCTTCGATCCCCCCAAGTACCACACCAAATACGATTTTTATCTGGACAAGGCGATTTTGGCCGTCGAGGACGAGATGCTAAAGGACGACGAAGTAGTTTTCGCCGTCGGCGTCGATGTAAACGGCTACCTTCCCACCCACAACTCCAAGTACCAGCAGGCGATAACCGGCAACAAGGAGAGCGACCTTAAGGGCAACCGCACAAAGCGCATTTTCAAGGATCCGGTGGGGCTCAACGCCGCTAAAAACACCCAGGAAGGCTACCTGCAGGTTTACAACCGCGACACCGGCGAAACGATGTGGGACATCTCCTCTCCGGTAATGGTCAAGGGAAAACACTGGGGGGGCTTCCGCATAGGCTATTCGCTGGAAAAGGTGGCGGCGGCCAAGGGCTCTTTGACCATGACCCTCATCGGCATAATGTTCCTCATTCTTGTGGTTTCCGGCGTGGGGATAGTCATGGCGGTGAATTCCTCGCTCAAGCCCCTGGCCAATTTCACCCGCATAGCCAGCAACCTTGCCGACGGCAACATGGACGAAAAGATAACGGCCCAGAGCGATGACGAAATAGGCGATCTGGCCGATGTGCTGGAACGCCTGAGAGTCAGCCTTAAAGCCGCGATGGACCGGCTCCGCAGATAGTTTCACCCTCCTCCCCTTCCAATCGCCCCGCGTCATAAAGATGGCGCGGGGCATTTTTTTGCCAAAGGCCTCGGTCCGGCGGTGGACAAGAACCGCCGAAGCCGTATGCTTTATAGTGGGGAGGGAGAAAGGACATCAATATGGAGATCAAGCTTACCAAGGAAGAAATACAGCTTCTTACCCAGCTTTTGAGCTCTGACATGACGAGGCTTATCCTGGAGATAGCCCACACCGACAACCGCGCTTTCCGCACCGCCCTAAAGGCCAGGGAAGAGCTTTTAAAGGGAATAATAGAAAAGCTGCAGGTAGAGTCTCCGTAAGCCGCTGGTCCGGTTGCGCGGTGCCGTCGCCGCTTAACGCCGGACGGCTTGCACGACATTGCCCCTGAACCGCTCCGCATGGGTC
>SRXB01000201.1 GCA_009724975.1 bacterium
GGAGAGGGAGGCGCGGCGACGGGAGGAACGACCCGCAAAGCCTCGGGCTCTTTGGCCACCGGCTGTATCGAGCAGGCGCAAAGAAGGGCCAGCGGCGCGAAGAGGAAAAAAATCTTCCTCATCCGCCCTGTCCCGCTCCGCATGCTTTTCGTCTTGCAGGCATTAAAAATTCTTTCACATCTCGGCTAAAAAGCCGCGCACGATTGCAAAAAACATAAAAACCAATGTGCCACGAGGCCGCCGATATGGCAATATGTAGAAAGTAACAATAAAACAAACGGGGCCGGTTGATTAAATCAATAAAGCCCCAGCGGCTCTCCCCTCAATTATTCTTTAACCAGCGGGGAAAGTCCATATAACGAGTTGCTTGCCGCTTTTTGCCGTTTGGCGGATAATAATCAAAAACATACCCAAGGCTCAAGGAGAAATGCCGTGGCTGAAACCGTGGGCAACAAAAGGGCGGTGACCTCGCTCACCGTAGAGGTGGCGGCCTCGGCTTGCCTTGCGGCGGGCCTGGTAACCGAAAAGCAGGCCCGCTACGCGGTGGAACGGGCCAAGATACAGCGGGCTAAATTGGCCGCCTCCCTATCGGAGATGGAAGGGGACGACCCCGCCACCATCATTTATTCTTACGATTTCGTCAAAAAAGGCACCGAAGACCAGACCCTCGATTACTTCGAGATAGTCGAGGCGGTCGCCAAAAAGCTCGGCTACTCAACCATACACATAGACCCCCTCAAGCTCGACAGCGAAGCCATAGTAAAATCGCTGCCCAAAGCCTTCGCCCTCAAGCATGTGGCGCTCATCCTAGACCCGCAGGCCGACCCCGCGCCGGTGGCGATGTCAAACCCCACCGATTTCGAGGCCCTTCACATCCTGCGCGCCAAGCTCGGCAAGCGCCTGAAAATCCTCATGGCCCCCTGCGGCGAGATTTTGCACCTAATAAGGGAGATTTACGGCTTCAAGACCTCGGTGGCCGCCGCCGAGAAAGACCTCTCCCAACTTCCCGACATACAAAACCTTGAACAGTTCTTCGCCATGCGCTCCGAAGGCGACGTGGACCTCTCCGACAGCCACATAGTGCGCGCAGTGGACCACCTTTTGCGCTACGCCTTCGACCAGCGCGCCAGCGACATCCACATAGAGCCCAAGCGCGAGCAGTGTCTCGTGCGCCTTCGCATAGACGGGGTTTTGCACAACGTCCACACCTTCTCGCGGCGCGTCCAGTCGGCCATCGTCTCGCGCATAAAGACCCTCGCCCGCATGGACATAGCCGAAAAGCGCCTCCCGCAGGACGGCAGGATAAAAGCGCAGTACGGCGACACCACAGTCGAGCTTCGCGTCTCAACCCTGCCGGTGGCCTTCGGCGAAAAGGCGGTTCTGAGGATTTTCGACCCCGTCCTCCTCGACAAGGAGCTTTCCGAGCTCGGCCTTGAGGGGCGGGACCTGGAACTGGTTGAGGGGTTTCTGGCGAGGCCCCACGGCATATTCCTCGTCACCGGCCCCACCGGCTCCGGCAAGACCACCACCCTCTACACCGCCCTGAAAAAACTCTCCACCGAGGAGTTCAACGTATCCACGGTAGAGGATCCCATTGAAAACATCTGCGCCGAGTTCAATCAGGTGGGGGTGAACCACCAGATAGGGCTGACCTTCGCCAACGCCCTGCGCACCCTACTGCGCCAGGACCCCGACATCATAATGGTGGGCGAAATACGCGACTCCGAGACGGCCCACATGGCCATACAGGCGGCTCTCACCGGCCACCTGGTCCTCTCCACCCTCCACACCAACAACGCCTCCGGCGCGGTGAACCGCCTGCTGGACATGGAGGTGGAGCCCTTCCTCCTCTCCTCGACCCTCATAGGGGTAATGGCCCAGCGGCTTGTGAGGACCCCCTGCCCGCACTGCCTCGCCATGCGGCAGATAGAGCCCTCGGAGGCGAGCCTGCTCAAACTCCCCCCCCTCACCCAGATAACCTACGGCGCTGGATGCCCCAAGTGCAGAAGAACCGGCTACCTTGGCAGAACTGGCATCTTCGAGATACTTCCGGTCACTCGGGAAGTGGCCGACTCCATACACAAAAAAGCGACCACTCAAGAAATCGAGGAGATCGGACGAAAAGAAGGGATGAGCATACTCGTAGAGGCCGGAGCGCAAAAAGTCGTGCGCGGGCTCACCACCCCTTCGGAGGTCCTGAGGCACGCCGTGACGGCGCAAAGCGCTTAAACTGGATTTGGCCGCCGGTATGTACTATAATTTAGTATTCGGGGGCGGCTCGCCGAGAGGCGCGAGCCCGGCCTCGGCATTTGCATTAAAGGGCGTAGGCATGGCGGCCCAAGCCAAAGGGAGATGAATAAGTTGAGTGCGAAAAACCGTGGTTTCACGATGGTGGAGCTTATGGTTACACTGGCGGTTGTAACCGTCCTTGGCCTAATAGCCGCACCGGCGCTCCAGGTCTACCTGCCGCGCTACAGGGTGGACAACGCCTCGAAGGCGCTGATGTCAGAGCTTCAACTGGCGCGCCTGCGCGCCGTCTCCAAAAACCTCCCGCACACCCTCACCTTCGACGACGGCGACCAGTCCATAGTAATGGAATCGGTTGACGCAGGCGGCACCGCCACCGTGGTCAACACCATCCTCTTCGACAAGGATGGGCGCGACGGCGCAACCTTCCCGGGCGTAACGCTAGGGCGCTTGGCAAGCGCGAGCGCCCCGCCGGACAGCGCCACCGGCGACACCTCCGCCTCGGCGGCCTTCGGCACCCCGGGCTCCGCCAGCGTCTCATCGGTTATCACCTTCCTCCCCAACGGCCTCAGCGACATGAGCGGGGAATTCTACATAACGCCCACCGCCGACTACGTGAACTCAAACGGCGACAACACCCGCGCCGTTCAGGTCCTCCGCGCGGGGATGGTGCGCCGCTTCAAGCTGGCTTCGGGCGCATGGGAGGCGCAATGATGAAGAACCGGGGCTTCACCCTCATAGAAGTGTTGGTGACATTGGTGGTCCTGGCCATAGGGCTCCTCTCCACCGTCCAGATGTCCCTCGTCTACATCAATTCCAACTCCTTCAACAACATGTTGAGCCAGGCCACGATGCTCGCCCAGGAAAAGATGGAGCAGATGCGCTCCTACGCCAGGAGCGAACGCGCCGACCAGCACTCCCCCCTCGATTTCGACTACCTCGTCTCCACCAAAAGCAGCTTCACCTCCATCTCCGACCGCGCCGCCACCCCGGGCAACGTCGTGATACACGGATACCTCTCGGGCGGCGGAGGCGGCTCCCAAACGGTGATAAGCAAGGCGCCCGAACCCGACATCGTATTCGACGTACTCAACGACGGCGGGGCCGACGGCGACGAAACCGGCGGCGACGGCATTTACAGCTTCGGCGACGTCCGCACCCTCCCCGGCGCCACCGCCGGAACCACCTTCGACGTCAAGCGCACCTGGTCCGTGGAGCCGATAGCAACCGACCCCGCCGACCCGAACCGCATCGACATGGCCCGCCTCACCGTAACCGCCGAGTGGACCGACCAGTTCGGCAAGGCCAGGGAGATAGTGCTGGCCTCCGTCGTCAACAGGAGGCAATAGCGATGTGGAAAGATAAAAAGCGGGGAATAGTCCTCGTAACCGGCCTTCTGGTGCTGGCCCTCCTCTCTCTGATGGGCGCGGGCAGCCTCATAAGCTCAAGTTTCGACGTAAGCGCGGTAAGCAACCAGAAAACCGGCAAACAGGTCTTCTACGCCGCTGAGACGGCGGTGGACGCGGGCGTATTCGCCCTCATTGACACCGTGCGCACCAACTCGATTGCCACCTACGACTTCGCCTTCGCGCCCGACGCCCCCTCCGACCCCTCCACCGCCGTGACAACCGGCGCGCATTACATTGACGGCTCGGATTTCAACGGCTACTCGCTCTCCTACAAGATAATGCTGCCGCCGGCAACGGCCACCCCCGCCCCCGCGGCAATCGAGTACTCCACCGGCGAAAACGGCCTGGGAATCGGCAACATGGCCCGCTCCTACGTAGTCAGGGGAGAGGCGAGAAACAACATAGGCAACGACTACGCCGAGGTGCGCGAGACGGTAAGGATCCTGAGCCGCCCGCTGACCCAGTACATGGCCTTCTACACCGGCAACATGCCCTTTGACCCGAGCGGCGCGGTCAACATAACCACCTGCGGCAGAATCTACGCGGGTGGCGACCTCACCCTCTCCCCGGGCGGAGCCCTCACCCTGGGCGACGCGACCGCCGCCCAAAGCTCCAACGCGATAACCGTCG
>SRXB01000529.1 GCA_009724975.1 bacterium
TACGCCTGGGCCAAGGATGCCGCCGGCAACATCTCGGCCGCCCTCAGCGCCACCGTGACCATCACCCTGCCGGATGCCATCGCGCCGACGGTTTCGGCCTTCACCCTGCCGGCGACCGCGACCACCCTCTCCGTGCCGGTCACCGGCTTCACCGCCAGTGACAACGTCGCCGTCACCGGCTACCTGGTCACCACCAGCGCCACCAAGCCGCTGGCCACCGCCGCCGGCTGGACCGCCGCGGCGCCGGCCGCGGTGACCGCCCCGAGCGCCGGCACCGTGACCTTCTACGCCTGGGCCAAGGATGCCGCCGGCAACGTCTCGGCCGCCCTCAGCGCCGTCGTGGCCATCACTCTGCCCGACACCGCGGTGCCGACGGTTTCGGCCTTCACCCTGCCGGCGACCAGCACCAGCCTGACCGTACCGGTCACCACGCTAACCGCCAGCGACAACACCGCCGTCACCGGCTACCTGGTCAACACCAGCGCCACCAAACCGCTGGCCGCCGATGCCGGTTGGAGTGCCGTCGCCCCGACCGCGGTGACCGCCCCGAACGCCGGCACCGTGACCTTCTATGCCTGGGCACAGGATGCCGCCGGCAACGTTTCGCTGTCGCGCAGCGCCACCGTGACCATCACCCTGCCGGCGGAAACCGTCGCGCCGACGGTCGACACCTTCACCCTGCCGGCCACGGCCACCGCTCTCAGCGTACCGGTGTCCAGCTTCACCGCCAGCGATAACGTCGCCGTCACCGGCTACCTGGTCACCACCAGCGCCACCAAACCGCTGGCCTCCGCCGCCGGCTGGGCCGCCGCGGCACCGACCGCGGTGACCGCCCCGAGTGCCGGCACCGTGACCTTCTACGCCTGGGCCAAGGATGCCGCCGGCAACATCTCGGCCGCCCTCAGCGCCACCGTGACCATCACCCTGCCGGATGCCATCGCGCCGACGGTTTCGGCCTTCACCCTGCCGG
>SRXB01000530.1 GCA_009724975.1 bacterium
GGAGTGCCCCTGCACACCGGGCGCGGTCTCCTGCGGCTACAAGATATTCACACTGGGCTTTAACTGCCCCTTCCGCTGCAGTTATTGTTTTTTGCGCTTTTACGCCCCCGAAGTGCCGCTGACCCTTTACGCGAACCTCGGGCAGGCGCGGGAGGAGTTTTTGAGCGCCGCGAAAACCCTCGGCCCCTGCCGAGTGGGGACTGGCGAATTCGCCGATTCCCTTGCGCTGGACCACCTCACCGGCCACTCGGCCTTTTTGTCGGAGCTGGTGCGGCCCTTTCCCCACATCCTCCTTGAGCTGAAGACCAAAAGCGCGAATGTAGAGGGGCTTTTGAGGTGCGGACCGCCGCCGAACATCGTTCCGGCGTGGTCGCTCAACCCCCCAGCCATGGTGGAGGGTGAGGAGGCGCTAACCGCCACCCTCGGGGAGAGGCTTTTGGCCGCCAAAAGCTCTGTGGGGGCCGGTCTTCGGGTCGCCTTCCACTTCGATCCGGTTTTCATCCACGGCGACTGGGAAAACCAGTACGCCGGAGTCGTCGACGCGGTCTTTTCCATGATTCCGGCGCGGAAAATAGCCTGGTGGAGCATCGGCAGCCTTCGCTTCCCGCGAAAATTTCTCGACGCCCACGGGCGGGCGCTTCGGGGGAGGAGCGTTTTTTTCGGCGAGATTGTTGACGCGGGCGACGGCAAGATGCGTTATTTCTGGCCCCTCCGCAAAGAGGCTTACCGGCGCATAGCCGCGAAGATTAAAGAGGCGGGCGGCGGGCAGGTGCCGGTCTACCTTTGCATGGAGCCCCCAGCGATGGCGCGGGCTGTCCTGGGCGGGGAGCTTTCGACCCCCGAGGTTGAGAGGAGCCTTTGCGGGTTGGAATAATCGGGTTTTTGACCTATATTGTCCTCACGACAAGATTTTAAGAACGCCCAACAGGGTTTGAGATGGAAATATATTTCAGGATAATGCTTGAGACC
>SRXB01000202.1 GCA_009724975.1 bacterium
TTAAGTGTGGTGTCCCCGGAATTCTGCCGTAAGATTTGGATAACATCACGCTATTTGAGAACCGTCGCCGGAGGACTACCTCGTCGAACCCCCAGTGAAAGAGCCGACAGAGGGCCATACTGTTGCAGATGTCGCACAGGGCGCAGCGCTGTCGTAAATCAAACGTTCAAAATGTGGCGTTTCCGCACGGTTTAGGTGCCCACTTCATGATCAAGTGGGATTCAGCACAAGTGTAGGCACTTTGCAAATACGAACGTCGATCGGTTTCGGTTATTCCAGTTTGGAGCATCAAGGTTTCGCGCAGCGGGTGATGGCTCTTGATAAGATATTCATTCCGTCGATTCAACCGGGCCAGCAAGTCGATTGATGGTAGTCGGTCAAACTTTCCATCAGCCCCGCGATTACATTCTTTGCAGGCAAGGACAAGATTAGCCACGCCGTCTATCGGCTTACCCTTCGCACAGAAATTCAATTTATGCGGAAAGAAATGGTCGACATCGGCTAAATCATCGGAAAACATGTCTAAGGAGATATTTCGATAGCAATAGAAACAGCGCCCCTTCTGATAGCCATTCAAGGCATTACGTGATGAGGTGATGTTCACCCGCCGATTCTGACTCGTTAACGTATGCAAAATCTGGTCATTGTCGTCATAGGCGATGCGGACAACATGCCGAGGCAATCTCAATTCCCAAGCCGTTTCCACTAAACGCCACCTTGCTTCCGTTTCAACATTCAGATCGTCGAAACTCTGTGCTTCAGCTAGTCGATAGAAATCTTCAGTGAGGCGAATGCCTCCTGATGTCTTTCGCTCATCGAGGAAAAACCGTTTGTCCAATTCGTTGCCATGGACATTGTGAAAAGCATCAATGACGTTGTTAAAACCGTGCCTTGCTGTTTCTTGAATCAGTCGATCCCGCGAAATTTCTCCATTACTGTATTTTCTACAAACATCAAGGAACGCGCTCGACCTTGATGTGATTTGCTTGTCGCACTGCTTCAGATGAGCAATTAGATGGTCGGCGAAGAGGGGGGCAAGTTCATCGAGACGAACCAGTTCTGACGGGCCTTTTCTAAGATCGTAAAGGGCCTTGGCAAGAGCAAATTTGTAGGACGCAACGTTTTTCCCAAAGAGGATGACTGCCCGCCAGTAGTTTTCCAGGCTCGGTTCAATCTCATAGAAACGAGTATCGTCTGCCATAAGCTGTTACCTATTTGTCCAGTAATCGGCCTTGTCCGGGAATATCCAGCGTACCCCGCCGCGCGGGTCGGGCTGGTCGCCGGCGTAGCGAGGGATCAGGTGAATGTGCAGGTGCATGACAGTTTGGCCGGCGGCGGTACCGTCGTTGATGCCAATGTTGAAGCCGTCTGGGTTGCTCTCCTTCTGCAGAAGTTGGCGCATTTCAGCCAACAGGCCGAGCATAGCTCCCTGTTCTTCTGTAGCCAGTTCGAAGAACGAGGCGACATGGCGCTTGGGGATGATCAGCACGTGGCCGGGAGATATAGGAAAGCCGTCGTAAATGGCTATTGCGTGATCATTGGCAGAGACGACTCGCAACGCGGCTAATTCACAGAAAGGACATGGCTTCATCTTTTATTCACCAGAAGACTGTTAGTGTAACAAGCTTACGTGTTCGGCATCGTTTGCTTCGGACACTGTCATTATCAACTGCGATGTTGCTCGGGTCATGGCAACATAGAGCAGCTTGGCTGCATCGACGTCAGCCTTGGCCTTCGCAACGATTCGGCTACCCATGATGGCCACCAATGGGAACTCCAACCCTTTGCTGCCATGCATGGTAAGGAAACGCACCTTGGCATCATCCCCGGAAAAACTGATTGTTTTCTTGCCGACAACGTAGACATGGTGTTCTTTGAGCGCCCGGAATAGCTCGTCCTTGTCGTGCCCGTCCCAATACAGCACGGCCATATCCCTCCATGCTACGCCACGCTCATGGGCTTCTTTGAGGAGCCGGACGATTTCGTCTGCCTCACTCTTCAGGGTGGGAAGCTTGATCAAAATGGGCTTCGAGCCACGGCGTCCGGCGGATACTGGCGCAATCCTCGGGATGCCATCTTCATCGGCATCTTCCTGGGTCAGCAGTTGCCGGGCAAAACTTGAGGCAAAATCGAGGATTTCGTGAGTGTTGCGATAGTTGACCTTGAGGATAGTGGTGCGTCCCTGCGCTTGAATGCCTACGCTTTTGAAGCTAAATTTTCCTTTCTTGCGGGTATCGTAAATCGATTGGGCATCGTCATACAGAACCAGCAATGAGTTGGTATTGGGGTTGACCATTTGTGCCACCAGCTTGAGCCACTCGGGGCGAAAATCGTGCCCCTCGTCAATCATCACCGCATCGTACTGCCCGGGCGGAATGAAGTTGCGCTCCACCTGACGGATGACGCCCTCCACCAACTCGTCACAATACTCATCGGCATCGTCGCGATTGCCAGGTAGTGGCACGTGATAAGCTTTCAATTGCTCGACACACCACCGATGGAAATTCCGCACCTGAACCTTGTCATGCAACCCTTTTGCTCTCATCCACTCATCGAGGCGCTGCGCCAGTAATTTGTTGTAGCAAAGCACCAGAATCGGGCGGCTGCAGGCTTTGGCAAGATGCTGGGCGCGATAGCCGAGGATGAGGGTCTTACCCGAACCCGCCACGCCATGAATGACCCGGTGCCCCTCTCCCAAGCTACGTGCCAACTGTTCTTGCTGCAAATCCATGACACGCAGAATATCGGGGAGAGTTTGCGGCTGATCTTCGAGATCATCAAACAGCGAGGCCTGTTTGTACGGCAAGCGGATCTCCGGAAAGAGGTGCCAGCGGACTCGCTCGATCTGAGGAAGTGTCAGAACCCCTTTGGCGTTGAACGGAAACATCGCCCAAAGCCTCTCCTGAAACGCCAGAGCGTCAGCCGACGGGAGCATCTCGTCCCGGCAGATAACGCGATGCGGCGGGATCGCCTCGCCCAGATCGGTCTGGTCGAACTCACTTCGGGTGATATTGGGGAAAACGACGCCAAAGGCCCACGGAAAGAGCAGTCGGCTTTGCTGATGTCCTCCCAACCAAACCAATTGGGGATCAGCCTTCAGAATGTCGACGATAGCCAAGGCATAAACCCGCGCTTGTTCCAGCGGATTTTTAACCTTCATGGGGCTGCCATTAACGAAGATAGTTGCGTCGTGATTGTTGATCGATTGGATCGTCGACAAGCGCCAGTCTTTGACCTCAAGGATGATCAGGCCACGGCGGGGGTGCATGATGATGAAGTCTGGATGAAGACGAACGGGGCCGATGGGCACGTTGTACCAGCAGAGATAATCCTCCTCCAGTTTCGCTTCCAGCAAATGAGCGAATCTTCTCTCGCCGGAAGTGTCGAATTTACAGGTGGATATGCTGGGGATGAGGGTTGCCATAGTTATTGACGCCCGAACACCTCTTCCCGATGCTTCCGCATGAACTCAGCTTCAGGCAGGAACTTATCCGGCATCTGCATCGGCTTTCCTTCGTAGGCCAGAAAGTTCTGCTCCAACGCCTCGCTCGGCAGGTATTCCTTCAAGCGTGATCCAACCACCAGACGGAAATCCTCATCAAAGGTAATCAGCCCGCGATCGAATGCCGCATCCTGTGTCTGCGCTAAGCAGAGTCCGTTACTCGGGTTGAGTCGTTGTTCGGGGTGGCTTCCCCACGGCAGGATATGACTGGCAACCAGCAGTTCCGGAACCGGGTTGCCGGTGATGCAGCAACGTGAGTTGTAGGAGGCAAGCACGCTCTGGCGGAAAAAACGCTGGCCGATGCGGGCTTTGGATGTCAGCATCTTCTCAGTCGGCCCGTTCGGGACCTCAAGTGGCATTTTGAAGGTTCGCGGCTGTTGCTTGCGCGGTGACGCTACGGCAACCGGCTGATCGGCAGGCTCTCTCCCGAGCAACTGCTGTAACCTCTCCTCGCTGGCAACACCGATACCTTCCCAATCGGTATTGAATGCCGCCCAGATTTCGCGATCACCCTTACTGGTGCTGCTCAGACCCTTGATGCCGCGTGCCTGATGATAAGGGTCGAGTGCGGCAAGGTTGCAGAGCTTCATCGACAGACTGCTCGGCGTGCGCCCCAATTTCTTCGCCACTTCGACAACCAGCGGGTTGCCATGTCGCAACTGGCCGAACGGCAGCTTGCAGTAGAGATTCATTGCAATCATTAGTTCGTCGTATGTCCACGGCTTACCAGATGCCATTGCTAACAACCTGCTCCTTCCCCCCTAAAC
>SRXB01000203.1 GCA_009724975.1 bacterium
CGACCTGGCCGCCCGCGCCGCCGAGCAAAAACGGAGCGGAGGCCGCGCCGGAGCGCGAGATATTGACCGGCTGGCTCCAGGGACTTTCGGTCGCGCCCTGCGCCTGCGCTGACGGGACGAAGGCGACGAGTAAACCCAGCAATAGTAGCACAGCCGATGCTCTTCTGACACCGCAAAGGCGCCATGAGCTGCTTGTCTGCCGAATAGGGAATGCTATCTCTCTTCCACCCTTTTCCGCGCCGCCGCCAGATTGGCGGCCACCCGCACATTCTCCGGATCGAGGATCAACTCTGCCTCCCATGTATCCGCCGCCAGCCTGAACTGGCCGTGTATCCAATACTTGTACCAGGCCTGGCCTCCGAGCCGATCCTCCGCCCACACCAGCCCCTTGACCATCTCCGCCGCCTCGCACGTGCGCGACAGGGCGGACAGACCATGAACCCGAGCACCGAGGAGATCCTCAAAGCCTACGAGAGCCTGCCCACGGACAGGATCATCGTTCTGCCCAACAACAAGAACATCGTGATGACGGCCAGGCAGACCATTGACCTGACGACCAAGCGGGTGGCCATCGTGCCTTCCGAAAGCGTCCCGCAGGGGATTGCGGCAATGCTGGCCCTCTCGCCCGACGGCGATTTCGAAGCCCTTTTAAAAGCCAAATTTCCCTCCTCCTATCAGCTCTCTTTGAAAAACGACGAGGCGGGCCACCCAATTGGCATTCTGGAGGCGATTGAAAATGGCGTGACTTTCACCTCCCTCGTTCACTCCGCCACCGCCGACAGCATAGCGATTCTTAGGCCCAAGCTGACCAAAGCCGAAAAAGCGCAGGCCATCCTGCGCGCTTTTTCATACGCGGGCAGGCCCTACGATTACAACTTCGACTTTCTCACAGACTCCGCCCTTGTCTGCTCAGAACTGGTTTTCAAGTGCTACGAACCTTCCAACGGCTTCAAGGGAGTAACCTTTCCCCAGTCCATCGTTATGGGCCGCGTCCTCACCTCTCCCAACGAGCTTGCGATGCAGTTTGACGCCGAGGGCGGCTCTCAAAAGGCGCAAACCCGCATGGTGGCTTTCCTCGACGGCTACGAAGACCAGAAAAAAGCGGTGGAGTCGGACGAAAAAACCTTCCGCGAAAGCTGGAAGCGCCCGAAGTGGCATATTCTCGTTCAGGGAGAGGCCCAAAAAAAATAACGGCTGAAAATTTTCTCTTCAAAAAAGAACAGGTGACAAAATGAAAATCTCAAGGTTTTTAGCGGGGGTCGCCCTTGTAATAGTATCCGCCTCCCATGGCGTCGCCGGAGTCGAGGTCAAAGTCGTCACCTTCTCCGAGCCTGGCGAGCCCGGCTATTTTTACGCGACGCTTTCCGAACCGATGGAGATATCACCAGAGGTGCGCTTGGTCGAGTGCCGGTCTGATTCGGGCGGCGTTTATCTTCTCGCGGCGGAGGTCGGCGCGGGGCGCGACCCTGCCGCTCGGGGCTTTTATCCCGCGAAAAAGCAACTCACCGGGGTTTACGGAAGGTTCAGTTCCACGGGCCAATTTAAAGTGAACGTGGAGGGGTATCCGTGGATGGAGGAAGGTAAGGTAAGCGACCTGACTTCATTTGCGTTGAACATAAATCCCGGCGGAACTGTAGACGAAGAGGTGAAAAGAGGCTGGGGAGCCCGCTGGGCGCAGAAGTTCCGGGCTGCCGGGTATTATTTCCCCACCAGTTTCACGAATTATTTTCAGGAAGTGGCCGCGCTGCGCTACGGAGTGCCGACTAATCCCTCTTTCGGGCCGAGAAGGCGGGGAGATGATCCCGACCTTTACAGCATATTTTCTTCCGGCGCCGCGATTCACGAAAGTCTGCAGCTTGGAGGACTGAGGGACAACCCCTTCGCGAGGCGCCAGTACCCGGAGAATGAAAGGCCGGTGGAGATTGAAAAGCTGGCGGGACCCGAGGTGAAATCCCACCCCTTCGCCGAGATGCTCGGCAACAGAAATCCCCCGGAGTCGCCGCTTGCACGTTTCGTCCCCGATGATCAGTACTATGTCCTCTTTAAGAGTCTGGACAAGCAGGTAGAGTTTTCCGATCTCCTCCGTGATAGCGGCGGCAACCTTTTGAACATGACCGGCGGAGGCGGGCGAGAATACGACGTGCGCCGTAAACTGGAAGAAAAGCTGTGCCTCCAGCAATCGCCCCTCTCCCGACTCTTCGGCGCCAGCGTTATCGGTGAGGTGGCGCTTACGGGCGAAGACCCATTCTTCCGGGAGGGCACGGGGCTGACGGTGATCTTTTCCCTCAAAAAACCCGATCTGCTTCGGGATTTCATCGTCGGGAAATACGGCGATGCGACCCGGAGCGGCGCGATAAAAAAATCCCATAAAATAAGTGGGCGAGAAGTCCTTTCGGTTGTCTCTCCCGACGGCTCGATATCCTCCTTTTACGCGCAGGAAGGTGACGTCGCCATCATTTCCACCAGCCTGCGCTCCCTCGAACGCTCACTGAAATGCGGCGAAGGAAAAATCCCCAGCCTAGCCGGAGCCCTCGACCTCAAATATGTTCGCACCATCTTCAAGGGGGACGCCGCCGAGGAAGACCTCTTCATCTACCTCTCCGATGCCCACATAAGAAAGCTGGTTGGCCCGAAGTGGAAGATAGGGGAAACGAGGAGGCTACGGTGCGGCGCGAATCTGGAGCTTTTCTCCAACGCCGCGCTCTGGCGGAAGATTGAAAAGAACTCTTTCGGCATGCCTTCGGCCCTCGCTGCGGAGAAGTACACCGGCGAAACCCCCTTGTGCCCCGACAACGGCGACTATTCCATCGATTCCGCCACCGGCGCGCCCTCATGCTCGGTTCACGGCAGGCTGGGCGCAATGACGCCCGTAGGCGATATTCCTATTGCGGAAGCCACTGCGGAAGAGGCCAGGCAATACGGCGAATTTACGGCCATGTATTCAAATTTCTGGCGGCAGTATTTCGATCCGATAGCGATACGAGTGGGGATCGGTAAAGATATCCGCGTCGAGACGCTGATTCTGCCGCTCATCGAGAATTCCTTTTACGATGACATCGTCCGTATTGCCGGTAAGGGGGAGGGCGGATTTTCCGGCAGCCCGATAAGCCGGGATACGGTGGTGTCGCTCCAGACGCGCATCGCCGAGAATCCCTTCGCCGCACCCGGAAGGCGGGAGGAATTTCCACAGTTCTCAACCATCTCCCGCTGGCTGGGGAAGGAGATTTCACTCAACGTTTGCGATGGGCAGCCCTTTATCGGCATGGGAAGTTCCGTGACCGGGAATATGATGCGTGGAGGAGGCTCCATTGTCGAGAGGCTCGCCTTCGGCTACATAGTCGCCGCTCTTAACCTCCCTGTCTACCTTTCCGCCGAGGTAACGGACGTGGACTCCGCTAAGAGGGCGCTGCCGGAGCTTTTCACCAAACTCTTGCCAATGAATGAGCACGACCGGGGAATGGTCGAAACTCACCGGCTTGACGATTACGAAAATACTCCCGTCTACGCCACCGTGATAGACTTCGGATTCGTCAACTTCAGGCTTTTCACCTCGGTAGTAGGGAGCCGTCTGATTGTCGCCTCCCGCCACGAGATAATCCGAAACCTCATCGACGGAAAAACCATGGAGATGGGAGGAACGCGCGACGCCAGCATGCGGCTCTCTGTATTCAGGGATAACTTCAAAGAACTTGCCGAAACAACTTCGCGCGGCTATGCCGAGGATGTGCTTTTGGCCTGCAAGGGGAATATGCTCCTTGCAGGCCTTTTGGTAGAGCAGGCGGGCATAGAGCCGCAAAGGGCTGGCGAGGCGATAATGGAGGTGAAGGGATACTCTCCCCAGTGCCCTTCCGGCGGGCGTTATCTGCCCGACGGCGATGGGCCGGGAGCGAGATGCACAGTCCACGGCAGCCTTTCGCAGACGAGGTCTTCGGCGACTCTGGACCAGAACGCCCCGGTGATCAAACTGATCAATTCGATTGACCGGGCCGACTTTTCCCTGCGGTTCACGGAGGAGGGGCTGAGAGCCGTGATGGAGATTAAACGGAATTAACCCACTGGTCGAAACGACTAGGAATGCAGCGCGCCAGGGGTGGCGCGCCCTGGTCCTTTTTACGGCAGAACAAGGCGACTGACCTCCTCCCTGGAAACTGGACACGCCAAAATTAGAGGAATCGGGCAGAATAGCTCTTTAGGAAGGAGGGCATTTTGCCATGAAGAGGACGAAGTTCACGGAAGAGCAGATCACGTTTGCG
>SRXB01000204.1 GCA_009724975.1 bacterium
GCCAGGGGCTACGCTCCCCGCCCCTTGCCGCTGAAGGGGTGGAGTGGCCCCGACCTTCTCGCGGCTGGCGCCGAGCTTATGAGCACCGTCACCGTCCTTCGCAAAAACCTCGCCTTCACCGGCCCTCACATGGGCGACCTGAAAAACCTTGAGACGGAAAGCGGCTACCGGCGGGGGGTAGAGCACCTTACAGCCCTCCTTCGCGCCGAGGTTGGCCACGTCGCCTGCGACATGCACCCTCTTTACCGCTCCACCGCCTTCGCGGAGGAGTTCGCGGCCAACCACTCCCTTCCCCTGACCAAAATCCAGCACCACGAGGCCCACGCCGCAGCCTGCATGGCCGAAAACGGCTTTACGGGCGAAGGGGTGGCCCTGACCCTCGACGGAGTAGGCTACGGGCGCGACGGAACTATTTGGGGCGGTGAAATTCTCGCCGGAAGGCCTGGGGGCTTTCGCCGCGCAGGCCACCTGAGGCCAGTGGCGCAGCCGGGCGGCGACAGGGCGGCCCTTGAGCCGTGGAGGATGGCGGCCTCGCACCTGAAAAACGCCCTCGGCGAGGGGTGGCTCACCTCCGGCATCGAGGTTTTCGCCGGTAAAGACCCCAAAGAGCTTTCCCTTTTGGATTCCATCATCCAAAAAGGGCTCGGCTCTCCCCTCACCTCCTCCTGCGGGAGGCTTTTTGACGCCGCGGGGGCGATAATCCTTGGGCTTTCGGGCAAAATAGCCTACTCGGCCCAGGCTCCCATGGAGCTTGAGGGGCTGGCGGCCCGCGCCGCCGAGGCGCGGAGGTATCCGGAAGGGGAAATCGGGGATGAGGATGGGGTTTTGGTTATAAATCCCGCCCCGCTGATGGCCGCGCTCGCTTCGGACACGGCACAGGGGCGCGACAGGGCCGAAATGGCTCTGGGATTTCACGCCGCGCTCGCCAAAACCTTCTCGCGGGCCGCCATAATGACCTGCGAGAGGAAAAACCTTAGCGACGTCTTTCTCACCGGCGGTTGTTTTTTGAACGCGATACTCACCAAGATGGTTCTTGAGGAGCTTTCGGGCGCGGGGCTTCGCGTACACCTTCACCGGTCCATGCCCCCGGGGGACGGCTCCATCTCCTTCGGACAGGCGGCCTTTCTCGCGCTTTCACAAAGCGGCTAGAACTCCACCCCGCGCACGCAGCGGCGCTTGTGGAGCTCCGTTGGGTAGCCCCTGCAGATTTCGGGTTTAAGTTCGTGGATTGAGCAGACCGCGCAAAGATCCTCTCCGCGCCTAACCCAGGGGCAGTGGTCCAGCCTCTCGCCGGTGGCGGGGCCAATCCAGAGCGTTCCGTCCTCCCCCGCCATTGCAATAAGGTCTTCCCGCCCCGCCGCGCGCCACCTTTGAAGGTCCCGGCCCGTGGCCGAAATGGTGTGGCCGAAAAGGTCGCAGCAGATGCCGCACCTTAGGCACGACGCGCCGGTTTGTTTCATAGTCAAGGACCCCCGCTTTCTGGTATCTTCCATCGCGAAGACAATTTTAGCGAAAAAGAGCGATGCAAGAAGAAGATTTTATAGAGGACAGGGATTTCAACCCCATGACGCGGGCCGCGCTGGCCTATTGCGTGGGGTCGGTCATCGCCCTCTTCTTTCTCTCCGCCACCCGAAAGCCCTTTGATTTCTACGGGGCGCACAGGGGCGAGGAGCTTTTCCTCGGCAAGGACCCCGCGCAGGGAATTTTATGGGGGCTGGGGCTCGGGGCCATCCTCGCGCTGACCGGCGAGCTTTTCATACGCCGTACCCACTGGGGCAAGGCGGTGGCGCGCATGCTGCGCTCGGCGGTGGGAGTATTGCACCCGCTGGACGCCCTCCTGCTGGCCCTGCTCAGCGCCTTCGGAGAAGAGTTGATCTTTCGCGGGGCCATCATGCCCTACACCGGTCTTTTCGGCTCGTCGCTCATCTTCGGCCTTTTGCACCTCGTCCCCCGCAAGCGCCTCTGGGTGTGGGCGGCCTGGGCTTTCGCCGCGGGGCTGGGCCTGGGCTTTCTCGCGCAAAAAAGCGGCGGCATACTCGCCCCCTTCACGGCTCACTTCATAGTCAATTTCGTCGGCCTCCTTACCATCGGAAGGCGAAAAAGCTGATGAAAGGAGTCGAGATAGAGCGAAAATTCCTCGTTGACGCGGCCAAACTCCCCGCCCTTGGCCGTGGGACCCTCATACGCCAGTGCTACCTCTCCTTCGAGCCGGTGGTGCGGGTGAGGATAGCGGGCGACGAGGGTTTTTTGACGATAAAGGGCAAGGGCCTCCTCTCAAGGACCGAGGTGGAGACAAAAATTCCCGCCGAAAAGGCGGCCCTCTTGTTCGATCTTCGGGCGGCTGGCACTATCGTCGTGGAAAAGACCCGCCACGAGTTGGATTTCGCCGGAAAAAGGTGGGAAGTGGATATTTTTTCAGGCAGGCTGGCCGGTTTGACGGTGGCGGAGATAGAACTGGATTCGGAAGAGGAGAGTTTCGGTAAACCGGGGTGGGTTCTGGACGAAGTGACCCTCGACCCGCGCTACCAGAACGCGAATCTCGCTCAAAAAGGCTCACTATGAAAAGCGAATTTACCGTCATGCGTCCCGGAGACGTCTTTTTGGTCTACGTCAACGAGACGGCGGCGTTCTTCGGCAGGGCCGAGGAGATAGCCTTTGACGTGAAGAAGGGGTGGCGCAATTTTCGCTTCACCGTCCTCGACCCTCAGCTCAAGGAACGCGAGCTTACGTGGATTCTGGAGCCTTCGCAGATCGACGGGGAACCCTATACCATGGGAGGGACCCCGATACGCATAGAGCGCCTACCCCCTCCCGCCACGAAGGAGCCCGAACCCCCCGGAACGCCGGAACCGATCCTTAGGGAGGAGCCGCAAAAGAGCGCAACCGTGATAGAATTTCCCAAACGCAAGGATGTAAGTTGAAAAATCAGGAAGCAAAAGAGAAAAAGCCCAAGGAAGGGCCCAAGGAAAAGCGGGGCAATAAGCCCGCCCGCAAATCCAAGATTCACGGGTCTCCCTTTTCCATAGTCTTCGAGGACAAGGATATCCTGGTCGTCAACAAGCAGGCGGGAATCCTCACCGTCCCGATTCCGGGCAAATACTCCAAAAACCTTGAGGAGCTCATACAGGAATACCTCACCCCCCAGAAGAAGGACGCCTTCACCGTCCACCGCATAGACCGCTTCACCTCGGGTCTGGTGGTTTTCGCCAAGGGCCGCAAGGCCTGGAGCGTGCTGGTGGAGCAGTTCAAGGCCCACACCCCCGAGCGCGTTTACCTCGCGCTGGTGCGCGGCGACGTTAAAAAGGATTCCGGCGAGGCGCGCCACCTGATGCGCCTGACCAAGGACGGCTTTCGCCAACTCGTGGTGAAAAGGGAGGGCACTCCGGCCATTTTGCGCTACAAGGTGGCGGAGAGGTTCGGAGAGGTGACGCTGATGGAGGTGGCGCTGGAAACGGGGCTTAAAAACCAGATACGCGTTCAGCTCAGGGAGATGGGCCACCCGCTCGTGGGCGACCGCCATTACAGCCCCGAGGAGGCCGACGAGCAGCTTTTGGGCAGGCAGGCGCTCCATTCGCACCGCCTCGGCTTTCGCCACCCCGTAACCGGCAAGCAGGTTGTCTTCGAGGCGCCGCTTCCCCGCGACATGGCCAATCTCGTCGAAAAACTGCGCAACAAAAAGCTCCCCAAGGGGGCTCCCGCCTAAAGATTCGCGCCAAACTCCACCACGTTTATGGGCATAACCTGCCCGCTCGGGCGGTGCTTCCATTCCCTCGCCTCAAGGGTGAAGGGTATATAGACCAGCCGCGCCCTCTCAATCTTTATGTCGGCCTCGGCCAAAAGCGGCAGGCGGCTTCTCTTGTCGGCGACTATTATGGAGGCCAGCACCACCGGCACCGCCTCGGCGGCCTCCTTGACGGAGAGGCGCACGGGTTCGGAGGTGAGCGAGCCCTTCTCCGGCCTCGGCTCGGTGTGCTCGCCCACGAAAAAGAGGGTCGCCATCCTAGCCATCCTCAAAAAAATCCTCGGCGGGACCTTAAACCCTGGAATGACGGCGAAACAGTGCTCCTTGCCAAGCTCCTCGCCAGAAATTTTGTAGGGGAGTGCTACCTTCACGAGGTCCAGGCGCGTATGCAAGGAGAGTTTTTCGGAGGAGAATTCTATCTGCCAGAAAGGGAAGAGCCTTTCGCCATCGGCGTGGTCCCCAAGAACCGCCGAAGGGATGCGGGTAAGGGTCTCT
>SRXB01000531.1 GCA_009724975.1 bacterium
GGCGACGCCTGCGACAACTGCCCGCTTTCTGCCAATTCGGGTCAGGCCGATTCAAACGCCGACGGTATTGGCGACGCCTGCGACGCCTGCCTGACCGGAGCCGTCACCTGCCCGCAGGCTAACGACTGCGTCTCCTATGTGTGCCTTGCCGTTGAGCCCGGGGCGGCCCAATGTGTAGCTTCCCTGAATAACGGCCTGGAGTGCGACGACGGCAACCTTTGCACCACCGGCGACCAGTGCGCGGGCGGCACCTGCCTCGGCGCGGCGAAAAACTGCGCCGACGAATTTATCCTTACCGCCGACTCCTGCTTAGCCGAAACGGGCGAGTGCCTTAATATTCCCCCCGATTGCGGCGACCAGAATCCCTGCACGATCGATTCGTGGGACAAAGCGGCGGGCAAGTGCGTCAACGCCCCCAAAAACTGCTCCGACTCCGACCCCTACACAGTAGATTCCTGCAACCCCGAAAGCGGGGAGTGCTCGTCGGTCAGGCCCGACTGCGACGATGGCAACCCCTGCACGAGCGACTCCTTTTCGACATCCTTACAGACTTGCCTTAACGAGGCGCTTTCCTGCGACGACGGCATCTCCCTTACAACCGACTACTGCGACGCGGCGCTCGGTAAATGCGTACACATCCCTCCCTCCTGTGACGACCTAAACGCCTGCACAACCGATATTTGGGACGAAGTGGCGAGCCTGTGTCTCCACACGCCCAAAAACTGCGCCGATTCCGATCCCTTCACCCTTGATTCCTGTCTTCCCGCCACAGGCGAGTGCAAAAACGAAGTCCCGAACTGCGACGACGGAAACGCCTGCACCGACGACAGTTGGTCCACCGCCTTGGGCGTCTGCGTCCACGCGCCGGTAAGTTGTTCGGACGGCAATCTTTGCACAAACGACCTTTGCTCCCCCTCGTCGGGCTGCTATCACACGCAGGTGGTTTGCGACGAC
>SRXB01000205.1 GCA_009724975.1 bacterium
CCCACCAAAGCGCCGACGGGGGCCGAGGCCACGATGAAGTGCGGCGCGCCGCGAAAGATTACGTCCTGGCCGCGCTCGCGCCACACGCGGGCGAAATCGCCGAAAAACTCAAGGCCCGGGGGGAGCCGGCCATCAGCCGCCAGTTTGGCGAGCCCCGAGTAAAGCTCTGACTTGATCTTGAAGAGAACCTCCTTGTCATCGACAAGGGTGAAGACCACCGGCCTCGCGTTCATGCCGGAGGGAGCCTGCGAGGCGACCTCCACCAGTCGGGCGATGAGCTCCGCCGGCAGGTTCTCGTCCCTGTACCTCCTCACCGAGCGCCGTCCCCTGATCAGGATTTCCACCTTGTCCGCCTCGGGGTAATTGCCCTTCAGGGAGACGCATTCCGAAGGCTTAACCCCCATTATGGAAACCGCCGCCGTGGGGCAGATGGCGAGGCAATGCTGGCAACGGTAGCAACCAGCCTCCTTCTGGGCGGGAATGAAGGGGATTCCCCCCTCCTCCATCGAGATGACGCGGGCGGGGCAATCCTTTGCGCAAAGGCCGCAGGAGTTGCAAAGTTCTTTGTCGACTGTGAAATTCAGCATCTTATCTCTCCCCTTGGCGGCCCGGCTACTTTTCGCCCTTTTGCCCCACGAAATTGTCGGCCTTGTTTCGGAAAAGGAAATTGAAAGAGGTCAGCGAGCCGTAAATGCGGGTAATATACTGCTGCAGCTCGACCTTATCCTCTTCCGAGAGCTTCTTGCTCGCGTTTATCTGCTGCTCCATCACCCGCAACCGGTCGCGCACCATCACTATCTTATGAAAAAAAGTCTCGACCGGTATCGAATGGGGGGCCAGCGCGGAATCGGCGGGCTTGAAGACCATCTCGCCCCCTTCCCACCTGTTGGCCAGCTCTATTTTAGGGGCGTCTTCCTCTTTAAGCTCCCGTATGGCGAGCTTTACGAATTCGTAGGCGGCGCTCTCCTCGCCTGAAAGGCGCGCAAGAACCGTCTTGGGAAACCAGCCGGACTTCTCGCCCCTGGAAAAGAAGACGAAGCACCTCTGCCCCTCCCCGAAGCCGCTCGTGTCCTCAACCTTCCCCATCCCCAGGCTCTCGTGACGCACGAGATCTCCCCTGAAAAAGTCACCAACCACAGCAAACCTCCGCGAAAAATTTTTTTGTCGTCGTAGGGGCATTGTAGGCGTTTTGGGCGGCTTTCGCCAGCGCCCTGAAAGTTGCCGACCGGAACAAGCCGATTTTACAAGCAAATCACTATTCCGCGAATGGAACTTCCCTCCAAAATAGCCTTCGCCGCCAATCCCGTCTTCATCGTCGGCGTGGCGCTGGCCCTCCTCGCGGCAGGATTTATTATCACCGCCGACCGCGACCCCATCAAAAAGGCCCCGGTAGCCGCCCTCATCTCGGTGGTGGCGGTACTTGGGATGTCCAGCGCCCGCGAGGCCCTTCGCATGGCCTACGTGGGTAATTTCAACTACTCCATCTACGACTACCCGGTGCGCGTGGACTGGGGCAGCACCCTTTTGTTCCTGCTCACCTTCGTGATGGACTTGTTGTAACCGCCTACCCCGTCCTTCTGGCCTTTAAAGCCGGTCGCGGCGAAGCCCTGAAGGAGGATGCGTGATGGAAAAGCTAGGGAAACTCTCGGTAGCCCTTTTGGCCGCATGGTTCGTGGTGGTCGCGGGGCTTGGCATTGTCCTCAGCTTCATCAACGGAACCCTTCCATAACGCCTGGATAACCGAAGTGCCCGTCCTTTCGAGGGGCGGCCATTTTCGCCCTTTAATTATTACCGTTTTAGTTATTTTTTATTGCAAGCCCCTTCCCTTTGTGTATAATTAGCCAAAATTATTAACAAACGGCGAATATGCCGCCCAACAACTGGAGGAGATTATGAAAAAAACGGTTATGCTGGCCTTCGCGGCCGCCGCGCTCTTTTCGGCGAACGCCCTCGCGGCCTCGGCCTGCGTCGATTGCCACGCCCAAAAGACTCCCGGAATGGTTTCGGACTGGAAGATAAGCAAGCACTTTTCAAACGACGTGGGTTGCGAGGATTGCCACGGCAAGGACCACTCCACCGCCGAGGACTACAAGAAAGCCGCCTTCCCCGACGAGAAAAAGTGCGCAGAGTGCCATAAAAAGCAGTTCGAGCAGTTCTCCAAGGGCAAGCACAACTTCGGCTGGACCTCGATGAACGCCCTGCCGATAACCCACGTCGAGCCCGATGAGCTTATGGAGGGCGGGCGCGGCTGCGGCGGCTGCCACAACATGGGAATAAAGTCCGAGGCGCAGAAAAAAGATCAGCGCGACAAGGGCTACCGCTACCAGAACAACTCCTGCGACGAGTGCCACACCCGCCACACCTTCTCCAAGAAGGAGGCGCTCAACCCCCGCGCCTGCGAACAGTGCCACATGGGCTACGACCATCCCCAGTGGGAGATGTGGTCAAGCTCCAAACACGGCTCTCGCTACCTCTCAAGAGAGGTCGGCGACCTGCCCGCCGAGGCCAGCGCCCCCAAGTGCCAGGACTGCCACATGTCCGAAGGCTCGCATGACAACCACACCGCCTGGGGCTTTCTGGGCGTGCGCCTCCCCCTTCCCGAAGACCCCCAGTGGAAGGCCGACCAGATACTCATTCTCAAGGCGCTTGGAGTCCTTGACCCCGCCACCGGCAACCCCACACCCGTACTCGACGCGGTGAAGGCCGTCGATCTGGCCCGCCTCACCAAGGAAGCCTTCGACGAGCCCAGAAACAAGATGATCGGCATCTGCTCGAAGTGCCACTCGACCGAATACGTCAAGGAACAGCTCAAAATGGGCGACGACATAATGATGAAGGCCGACCGCATGATGGGCGAGGCGATCCAGATAGTCGCCGACCTCTACAAGGACGGCATCATCAAAAAACCCGCCGACTACCCGCACAACTACCCCAATTTCCTCTTTTTCATGCGCACCGGCGGCAAGGACCTTCTCAACTACTCATACATAGACCAGGTCCTCTTCCAGATGTACATGCGCGACCGCATGCGCGCCTACCAGGGTTTCTTCCACGTCAACCCCGACTACGCCTACTGGTACGGCTGGGCGATGATGAGCAAGGACCTGGGCGAAATAAAGGAACTGGCCGCAACCATGCGCGCCACCCACAAGAAATAAACCCAGGCTGAGCCTACAAAACATAAAGGGCCGCCCCCTAGGGGGTGGCCCTTTTCATTTTTTCGAACCGTTTTCCCTTGGGAAATACCCCTACTCCCCGCCATCTCCCTCGTAGAGCTTTTCAAGCTGGTCCTTGTATTTGTCGGTGATGTTCTTGCGGCGCATCTTGAGGGTCGGGGTGACCTCGCCATCGCTCTGGGAGAAGCGGTGGTCGAGGAGGATGAATTTTTTCACCTCCTCGTATTTGGGTATGTGGTTTTCCTTGTGGGCGGCCTTTATGCGTCTGGATATGAGGTCTACAATTTTGGGGTTTTTGACGAGGTCCGAGTGGCCCTTGTATTCAATCCCCTTGTGGGCGGCGTACTTTTCAAGCCAGTCGAAATCGGGGACCACGAGGGCGGCTATGAATTTTTTCTTGTCGCCGTAAAGCATCACCTCTTCGATGAATTTGTCCATCTTGAGGATGTTCTCGACCTTCTGGGGTGCGATGTTCTTGCCGCCCGCCGTCACCAGAAGGTCTTTCTTGCGGTCGGTTATGACAAGGTTCCCCTCGCCGTCGATGCGGCCTATGTCGCCGGTGAGAAACCAGCCGTCCTCGTCGAAGGCGGCTTTTGTGGAGGCTTCGTCCTCGTAATAACCTTTGAAGACATTCGGCCCCTTTGCCGCTATCTCGCCGTCGACCGCGATTTTAATCTGGACCCCTGGCACTACGAACCCAACGGCTCCGGCCTTTTGCCTGCCGGGCTGGTTGGCGGTTATGATGGGGGAGGTTTCGGTTAGGCCGTAGCCCTCGTAAATCGGGATGCCGATGGCGCAGAAGAATTTCGCCAGCTCGGGGGCGAGCGGCGCGCCGCCTGAGACGAAGATGCGGATGCGGCCTCCGAACTTCTGGCGTATTTTCGAGTACACGAGTTTGTCGGCAAGGTTGAACTTGGCCTTGAGCAGGCAGCCGACCGGCTTTCGGGCGTCGATGCGATCGCCCACCTTCGTCGCGACATCTATCGCCCAGAAGGCTATCTGCTTTTTGGGGAATTTCTCCTCCATAGCCTTGGCCTGTA
>SRXB01000206.1 GCA_009724975.1 bacterium
TGAAGGAGCCTTTCAAGGGACTTTTGACCGTGACCAAGGGTTCTGTGCGCCACGCGGCCTCGCCCCAGAGCTGGTTCGCCGCCGCCCGTACCTCCCGTCGCGACAACCCCGAGGCTCTGCAGGGTTTTCACGGCAAGAGCCTCGCTTTCATCATAGACGAAGCCTCCGGCATTCCCGAAGAGGTCTTCGAGGTGGCCGAGGGGGCGCTCTCCACAAGGGGGGCGCTCGTCGTCATGGCCGGAAACCCCACCCGCTCCGAGGGGACCTTTTACCGCGCTTTCCACCAGGACCGCCCCCATTACTCTGCCTTTCGCTTCTCCTCGGCCGATTCGCCGCTGGTGGACCCCGCTTACTGCGAGCGCATGCGCCTTCGCTACGGCGAGGATTCCGACGTTTACCGCGTGCGCGTCCTGGGCGAGTTTCCCAAGGCCGAGCCCGACTCTCTCATCTCCCTTTCGCTCGTGGAACCGGCGGCGGGGCGCGCCTTGGCGCCGAATATGGGCGAGGCGCTCGTTTTCGGCGTAGACGTTGCCCGCTTCGGGGACGACGAGACGGTGATACTGCGTCGGCGTGGAGCCTCGGTGGGTCGAATCGACGGCTTTTACGGCCTGGACACCATGGAAACCTCCGGCAAGGTCGCCGCTTTCGCCCGCGCCGAGAAGCCAGCCCTCATCTTCGTGGATGTGGTGGGGATTGGCGCGGGAGTAGCCGACAGGCTAAAGGAGCTGGGCCTTCCCGTTTACCCCGTTAGCGCGGGGATGAGGGCCGCCGACTCCCAGCGGTTTGACGACCTTCGCTCCGAGCTTTGGTGGAAGGTGCGCGAGTGGCTGGAAAACGAGGCTGTTTCCCTCCCCGACGATCCCGCCCTCCTCTCTCAATTATCCTCCATAAAATACGGCGTAACCTCCGGCGGGCGCATTCGCGTGGAGTCCAAGCAGGAGCGCAAGCGGCGGGGCCTCTCCTCGCCCGACAGGGGCGACGCCCTGATGATGACCTTTGCGGCTACGGCGCTTTCCCTGCCCAAGGGCGGGCGCGGCGGCGCGGGCCATAAACCTTTCGACAAGGAGCTAGGATTTTGATGGATAACGGTAAAGATTTGCTGGCGGCGTACCTGTGGGAGCGTTTCGAGCGCTACCGCGAGGGGAGAAAACCCTTCGAAGAGCGTTGGGAAGAGGCTTATTACAACACCCTGGGCGAGTATTCGCCCTCGGTGCAGGGGCAGTGGCGCGGCAGGGAGGCTTCGGGTTCACGCATTTTCGTGCGAATTACCCGCCACAAGGTAAGACAGGCGGTCCGTCACCTTGAGCCGGTTCTTCGGGAGCTTCGCTTCGATCTTCTGGGCGGGGCTGGCGACGAGAAGGCCCTTTCGGCCATGAAGGGCGAGGTGAGGCGGGTGCTTGAGCTTGGCCGCTGCGCCGACCGCCTCTGCGACATGCTCTGGGACGGGGCGTGGTCGGGGACGGGCATCCTTCGGGCTCCGGTGCTGGCCCACGGGGCCGAAGCCCTCTACGTTTCCGGAGGCGAGGGGGGCGGCTGGGACGCCGCTTGCGCCAAAATCCCCTATCCCGCGGTTGAAAATGTCTCAATCTGGAATTTTTACCCCGATCCCGACGCGCTTGGCGTGGAGGACGGCGAGGGCGTTATAGAGATGCACCGCGTCTATCCCCACCAGATGCGGGCGATGGTCGAGCGTGCGGGGTGGGACAAAGGCTCTGTGGAGCGCGCCATAGCGGAGGGTGACGCCGCGCCGCAGGAGGGGTGGGAGCGCTCGGTGCGCTCCGCCTCGGGCCTTGGCTCCCTAGTAACGAGCGAGAAGCTGAAGGTGCTGGAATATTGGGGGGTCGTCCCTGCGGAACTTTTGGCTAAGGCGGGGGTGTCCGTGCCCAAAGGGGCGCGCGATGTGGAGGCGGTGCTGGTGGTCTGCGGCGGCAGACTCTTAAAGTGCGGCCTCAACCCCTGGAACCCGGCTTTCCGTCCCTATCTGCGTTTTCGCTGGGAGCCGGTCCCTCACCGCTTCTGGGGAGTGGGGGTGGCGGAGAACATTCGCGATTCCCAAAAGATGATAAACGGGGCCACCCGCCTTTTCGTGGATAACAAGGCGCTGGCGGGAAACTGCATGTTCGAGCTGGACGCCGAGGCGCTGGTCCCCGGACAGGATCTCTCCACCGTCTACCCGGGCAAGAAATGGGTGCTTCGCCCGGGCGCCTCCGGCCCGGCGGTGAGGCCGGTCAGCGTCCCCGACATCGGCTCCGTCCTCATCGAGATGATAACCCTCTTCTCCAACTTCGCCGACGAGACCAGCGGAGTCTCCATGACCCTTGACGCCACCGGCGCTTCCTCCTCCGCCACCGCCACGGGCCTTTCCATCGCCCAGTCGTCGGCGCTGGAGGGGTATCGCTCGACGATGAGAAGGCTAGACGACGAGATTGTGGAGCCGCTTGTGGAGCGGGTTTACCGCTGGCTGATGGAGTACGGCCCCTCCGGTCTTCCCAAGGCTCCCGCCAAGGTGAGGGCTATGGCCCACACCGCCACCCAGGCCCGCGAACTTCGCTCCAAGAGGCTGATGGAGTTCGCCGAGCTGATCGGCGGCCCGCTGGGTGCGCTTCCCTCGACACCGGACCTGGCGACCCTCGCCGGAAGGGTCGATATGGGGAGGATTCTCGAAGGGCTGGCCGATTCGCTGGAACTTCGGGAGATTTTGAGAAAGGGGGAGGAAGATGGACGCGCTTGAGAGCTCCAGACTTGAGAAAACGCTCCTCGGATGCGGGGTCGGCCGCGAAGGGAACGAGGCGGTGGAGTCCTTTTGCGGGCTTTTGCGCCTTCGGGTCGGCGAGATAACGGCCAAAATCCTTCTCGAAACAGATTCCATGCAGGTGGCGCGAATGCAGGGGGCCGCCAGAGAGCTTCTGCGTTGGGCCGATTACCCGTCGGAGCTGGGCGAGAAGGCGAAGTGGCTTAACGTCGGCAATCACAGGGAGTAAAGGGAAAGGGGCCGCCGCGCGCGGCCCTTTTTTTATCACTCCTTTGAGTGATGCGCTTAAAAAACCCTTGTCTTATAAGGAAAAGAAGATGGAAGAAGAGAAAAAAGGCGCGGGAGAGGGCAATGGCGGCGGAATCGGAGATTTCGCGAGAAAAATCGTCACGGGCGGAGAGGAGGGTTTCGGTCCTCCCACGGTTCTTGAATTGCCGCCTGATGGCGGCGGTTTACCCCCGTCCCCTGAGGGCCAAGGCCCCGCCGTGGGCGAAAAGGGCGGTCAGAAGGACGCCGTAGAACCATTTGCGCGGGGGCGCATCGGCTCCTTTCTGTCCATCCCTTCCGCCGGAGATATCTTCCGCGATTATATGGAAGGCAAAAAAGAGGGACCGGATTACAATAGAGGGTTGCTTGGCGGCATAGATCTCTATCCGCCGAGCGAAGGCGGCGATGAAAAGCAAAACGGAGCGAGGGAGAGGCCGATAATCAGATTTGGCCCCGAGTTGCCGCAGGATTTCCAGAAGAAGTATATACCAGGCGGAAGCAACGAATTTAGTTTGCCCAAAGCATTTGGCGGGGGCGAATATGGCATCAACGCGAGACCCTCGGAAAGAGAGGACCCGATTACTCATGAGAAAAAACGCGGAATTGAAATTATTGTCGAGGGCGAATTCCCTTTTCGCTAAGGCGCTTTTCTTGAGTTCAGCGGTTTTGTTAGCGGTCCCTTCCCTCTGCCTCGAAGAGGCTGGAAGGGCCTGGAGCCTTGTCGAGCTTAATATTTATTCCGCCGACGAAGCGCTTGCGTTGAGCGGGAAGGCAACTTTTGAATATCTTGCCAAAAGGCCCGGCTACCCCAAGGAATTCGATCTGGAAAAAATACTGGCCTTTATCGAGGAGGAGGAAGGAAGGACAAAAGAACACAAGGGATTTTTTCTCTTCGCCAAAGGCTACGCCCGCTTTGTTTTCAATGACAAAAAAGGCGCGTTCGCGGAATTTCAGAAACTTGTCGCCGTTGAGCCGGATTTCCCAAACGCATGGAATGGCATGAAAGCCTGCCATCCGGATAGTGGCAATGTCGAGGTCATTTTTGAGCTATCGAAAAAAGCCTACGAAACGACGCCGGACAACGAGCTTGTCTGCGGCGATTTCGCCACGGCGAACGCTTTTCGGGGGGATTACGAGGTAGCCGCTGAAATCTATGAAAAATGCATAAGCGGCTCCGCCAACCCTCC
>SRXB01000207.1 GCA_009724975.1 bacterium
CCCCGGGTTTATCCTTAAGGCCACAAGCGGCCCGCCCCCGTTGCCGAATTCCTCTATCAGCCTTCTCACCTCGCCGCAGGAATCGGCCACGATTACCCCGACCCCCTCCCCATGGGCGGCGGCGTGGTCCTCCCTGCTCTTGGCGGGGCCTATCCAGACGCACCGCTTCGCGCTTGCTCCGGCGCCCAGAACGGCGTTGAGCTCTCCCTCTGAGGAGATGTCGAACCCGGCGCCAACCTCCCTGAAGACCTTTACGACCCCGAGGCAGGGGTTGGCCTTCACCGAGTAAAGAATCTCGACCTCTTTTGGCAGCGCCGCGCGCAAAAGCTCCCACCGCCGCCGCAAAACCCCTTCGTCGTAAAGGTAAAAAGGGGTTTTGAATTTCCCTGCGCAGTGAAGGATGACCTCGTCGTCCACGGCAAGATCCTTCGGCACAAGATCAAGGTACTTGCTCTCCACCGCCGCCTACCCTTTCCTGAAGACCCATATCTGGCTGGCGCAGGATCGCTCGAAGGGCTCCGCGCGAAAATCGCCGAAGAGCCACGATTCGCGAAAGCCGCTTCTTTGGCCGATTTCCCCCACCTCCTCCACGGAAAAGAGCCCTAGGGAATAGGTTGAGTAGCTTTTGGAGATGACGGCCCCTCCATCGGCGATTTTTTCCACCCCTATCCTCATCGTCAGGGGGCTTCGCCCCCCGGGGGCGCTCTTTGAGTAGCTTATTACCGCCTCGCGGCATCCCTCCATAGCCACGGAACCGGCCAGGCGCGTCAGCCCTTCTGGACCGGACTCGGGCGAGGGGCGGTTGTCGAGGTCGAAGGCGAAGAGGCCGCCTTTGGGCAGGCATTCGCGGGCGAAGAGGAATATTTCGGTCAGCTCCTCCTGCCGCCGGCAAAAGGCGAGCCCCCTCAGGGGAGAGATGATGTAAGAGGGGGGTGTCATCCCCCGCCATATCGGCGAGGGGTCGAAAACGCACTCCTTCAGGCCAAAAAACGAGCTGTCGCAAGCTCCCGTCATGAGGCCCGCGCCCTTCGCCGCGGCGGCGAGGCACTGGTAAAAGTCCCTGGCCGCCGCCGCACAAGGCAAAAGCTTCATGGTAAGGGCGTAAAGCCCGCGCCCGCCTCCCGCCTCCGCGCCCGATATCTTATTAGCCAACCGCAACCCCCTATGAACATTGTCTGGCGCAAGAATAGTAAGGGAGAGGGTTGGCCGCATCACTCCAAGGAGTGAATTTTCGCCTTTTGCGCCAAAGAGTTTTCGGGGTCTGCAAAGCTCGAACTTGACAGCCGCCACGGGCGAATTTATAGTTCGCTCTCTTAAGGTTCGGACAGCCCCCGTGGAAAATGCGAGAGTGGCGGAATTGGCAGACGCACTGGACTTAGGATCCAGCGGGCAACCATGGGGGTTCGAGTCCCCCCTCTCGCACCAGCCGAACCGTGACAAAAACGGCCCGACGGCCTAACCTTTTGACCGATAAATCTTGAAAATTTAAGGAGTTTCCCGATGAAGGCCTCTTTGGAGCAGATAAGCTCCGTTACTAAGAAACTGACCGTTGAGATAACCGCCGAGGAGTTTAAGAAGGAAGAGGCTTCGACCTTCGCCAAATTCAAGAGGAACGTGGCGATTCCGGGCTTCCGCAAGGGCAAGGCCCCCGAATCGGCGGTAAAGAGGATGTTCGGCGAGAGGATAAAGGCAGACGTCTTCAACGACCTCATAAACAAGACCTACCCCGAGGCCCTCAAGGAGACCGGCGCAGACCCCGTGGCCGAGCCCAACGTGAATATCGAGAAGATCGAGGAAGACGGCTCCATGACCTACACCGCCGAGCTGGAGGTTAGGCCGGATGTTGCCCCCGTAGGCTTCGAGGGCCTTTCCCTGAAGAAAGAGGCGATAAAGGTCGACCAGGTTGACATCGACGCCAAACTCGAAAACCTGCGCGCACAGTTCGCCTCCCTTGAGCCCGTCGAGGAGGGCCACGCCGCCGCTTCCGGCGATTTCGTGCGCATCGATTTCAAGGGCGCCTCGAACGGCGAGGCCTTCGACGGCGGCAGCGCGGACAACTTCCCCCTCCTCCTCGGCTCGGGCAGAATGATAGCCGGTTTCGAGAAGGGCATAGAGGGCGCCAAGGTCGGCGACCAGCTCTCCATCGACGTAACCTTCCCCGAGAGCTATCACGTGCCGGCCCTCGCCGGAAAGCCCGCCGTCTTCGAGGTGAAGGTCCACGAGATAAAGGCCCGCGTCCTCCCCGAGATCAACGCCGACCTGGCCAAGCAGTCCGCCGGAGTTGAGACTGTCGAGGAGCTCAGGGACCGCGTCGCCGAAGCGATAAAGGCCGAGGAGAGCAACCGCGTGGAACGCGAATTTCGCGCCAAGCTGATCTCGGTCCTCCTTGAGGCCAATCCCTTCGACGTGCCCCCCTCGGTCGTGGAGCGCCAGAAGGAGCACTCCATAAACCGCACCCGCCAGGACCTCTCCATGCGCGGCATCGACCCCGTGGCGATTGGCGTCGATTCCCCCGCTTTCGCCGAAGAGGCCAGGAAGGCCGCCGTGCGCACCGTCCGCTGGATTTACCTGCGCGACGCCATCGCCGAGGCGGTGGGGATAAAGATCGAGAAGGCCGACATCGACAAGCGCATCGAGGAGATAGCCGCCGCCGACGGCAGGCCGGTGGAGAGCATCCGCAAATTCTTCGACAACCCCCAGCACATGATGACCCTTTTCGACAACATCCTTGAAGAGCGCACCCTCGCCGCCATCACCGAAAAAGCCTCGATCGAAGAGGTGAGCGCCGAGGATTGGGCCGCTTACAGGGGCGAAGATGAGTAGCCTGACACCCTTCGTCGTAGAGGAAACCGGCCGGGGAGAGAGAGTCCACGACATCTGGTCGCGCCTTCTGCGCGACCGCATAATCTTCCTCGGCATGCCGATTGACGACGTTGTGGCCAACTCGATAGTGGCTCAGCTTCTCTTCCTCGAATCCGAGGACCCCGAGGCCGACATCCACCTTTACATAAACTCGCCCGGAGGCGTAGTCACCGGCGGCATGGCCATCTACGACACCATGCAGATAATCAAGCCCGACGTCTCCACCATCTGCGTTGGGCAGGCGGCCTCGATGGGGGCCCTTCTCCTCTGCGCAGGAGCAAAGGGCAAGCGCTACGCGCTTCCAAACGCCCGCATCATGATCCACCAGCCGCTCGGCGGCTTCCAGGGACAGGCCTCGGACATCGAGATTCACGCCAACGAGATTTTGCGCCTCAAAAAGCGCCTAAACCAGATAATGGCGTTCCACGCGCAAAAGGACGAGGCGGAAATAGCCCGCGACACCGACCGCGACTTCTTTATGGATGGGGAAGAGGCGGCGAAATATGGTATCATCGACCAAGTGATGACCAAAAACCTCCGCAAGGACAAGTAGGGGCTAAAACCCCCGTCGAGAGTGGATATTTGAGCACAAGGAAAGACAAGCCGGGAGAACTTCACTGCTCCTTTTGCGGCAAGGGCCAAAAGCAGGTCGCGAAACTGATCGCGGGGCCTTCGGCCTACATCTGCGACGAGTGCATAAACCTTTGCACCGACATAATAGCGGAGGAGAAAACCGGCGATTCCCGCGAACTCAGCCGTGAGAACGTCCCCGTCCCAGCCGATATAAAGAGCTTCCTCGACCAGTACGTGGTCGGGCAGGAGACGGCCAAGAAGGTCCTCTCGGTGGCGGTTTACAACCACTACAAGCGAATCTACGCCCCCGCCTCCAAGGAAGAGGCCGAGCTTGAAAAGGCCAACATAATCCTCATAGGCCCCACCGGCTCCGGCAAGACCCTTCTGGCCCAATCGCTTGCCCGCTTCCTGAACGTCCCCTTCGCGATGGCCGACGCCACAAGCCTCACCGAGGCGGGATATGTGGGCGAGGACGTGGAGAACATCATCCTTAACCTCCTTCAGAACGCCGACCACGATGTGGAACGTGCAATGAAGGGAATCGTCTACATAGACGAGGTGGATAAGATAGCCAAAAAGAGCGAGGGGCCCTCCATCACCCGCGACGTTTCGGGCGAGGGCGTCCAGCAGGCCCTTTTGAAGATAGTGGAGGGGACCGTCGCCTCCGTCCCGCCCAAGGGGGGCCGCAAACACCCCCAGCAGGAATACATAAAGGTCGACACCAAAAACATCCTCTTTATCTGCGGCGGGGCC
>SRXB01000016.1 GCA_009724975.1 bacterium
CTGCTCGTCGCGGTCGATGGCGGAGGTGGTTTCGGAGATGGAGAGAAGCCTTGCGGTGACGAAAATATAATCGTCGAACTCGTCGGCCTTGGGACGCTGGTCGGTGTTGAGGATATCTTCGAGTATCAGGTGGTCTATTTGAAGGATTTCGCCGATTTTACCTATCGTCTCCACGTCATGCAGGCCGCAGACGTCGAGCCACGCCACGCAGTTCGTATTAAGCGCGGCTGAAAAATCGTCAACCGTGGCGGAAAGCTTTTCTTCCGTGCCGGAGGGACAGAGGGTGAAGAGGGTGAGCACCGGCGGGGAGGATTTTTGCGAGCCCACGTGGACGAGGGCGCCGGGCGGCAAGCCAAGTTTATCCGAACGGGACCTTCTTGAGGTTTTAGAGGCCATCGTTCCTTCTCCTGCTACAGTAAGGCGTGTTCATTTTATCACGAACACCCCGCGACGCGGCAGTAAAAGTACAGCGCTGGCGCTTATTTGAGGTTTTTGGAGAGCGCGGCGGCCACCGAGGCTATCGCCTGCCCGTAAAGTTCCTTCACCTCGGCGTAGACCTCGGTCGCGGCTTTGGTGCGAAGGTCGTTGAACTCAAGGGTGAAGGCGGCTTCGAGAATGACCCCGTGCATCGGCGCAACAACCGTATCGCTCTTTTCTATCGTTCCCCAAAGGAGGTAGTCGGGCGCGAAATCGAGGCCGAGGGTTTCTTTTAACTTTTCGGGGGACAAAGCGGCCAGCTCGGCGGCCCTTTTGGCCACGGCTTCCGGCTTATGCTCGAAATGGAAGGCGGTATTGAAAACTCCCCCAGAGTAAAGCTCGGTGGAGAGACGGGCGGCGAAATCGCCCCTGGCGGGTTCGTAGGCGGCGTTTTTGGTGGCGAAGGGGGCGAGGATGAGGAGGTTTGACCCTCTCTTTATGGAAGAAAGGTCGCCCTTGACGACGCGGAACTCCTTGACGCCGGTTCCGGCGACCATCATCTGGCCGATAATCATCCCGCAGCCCGATAAAAAGAGCGCGGAAAGGATAAAAAGCGCCGCCGCAGTCCTTATCGCTCTCATCTTCATCTCCCCGGTATCACTCGGTGACAGTCAAGGCAGGAATCGGAGACGCTGTGGTCGGGCAACGAGGCCAGGGCGTGGCAGTCAAGGCAATCCTCGTCCGAGGTCTGCCCCTTGTGCTCCTTTACGTCGGGCATGCGTGGGGCGTAGGGCGCTACGCGCTTATGGCCGCACCCCGCCGCAACCGCAAAAACAATCGCCAAAGCCGCCCAAAAAGCCACTCTCTTCATCTTCTCCCCTTTGTCTTTGAAAAATATAACCGGAAAAAGCAAAAAGGGAAAACAAATGGGTCAGCGAAGGTCGGCGCCGCAGGATGGGCAGGAAATCTCGCGCCCGCTGCCGAGCTTGCCGCCGCAAACGCTGCAGGAATGGCCGTAGATCGTAAAGCCTCCGGCCAGTATCAAAAAGAGGCCGACTATGGGGTTGAAGAGTTCGGGAGTATCCTTTGGGCCGAAAAAGAGGATGAGAAAGCCTATTATCTGGGTGAAACACCCCCCGAAGCGTGCGCGGGGGAATTTGACTATGAAGCCGGCGGGACGAGGGGTGTCTATTATCACCGTATCGTCTTCGGGGCTAAAGCCGCAATTCTGGCACTTTGAGGCCCCGTAGGGGATATCGCCTCTGCATTTGGGGCAAAACATTAAAAAAACCTCGTTATTTGGAGAGCTTGTCGATGAGGCTGCCCGCCTGCTCCTTGGCGTCCCGCCCGAGCTTGTCAAGCTGCTTTCCGGCCTTCTCGCCGGGGCCTTCCTCGCAACCCAGCAGGAGAGCCGAGAAGGCAATCGCAACAACTGCCGCCGCAATCTTTTTAGCCATGATTTTTCAACCTTTCGCGCAATTAGAGAAGGGCATTCTGGACATAATAATGAAATCAAGGCGGTTTGTCACCGCCTTCGAGACGGGCCTTTGAAAAATGGCTGAAAAGTTAGCTTGCGCCGGAGGATTTATGGGGTTAGTATTCACGCCGAATTCGGGCGGCGGCCCCTAAGCACCGCGCCGCGCCTTTACGCCCGACCCAACAGAGGAGACTTGGTTCTTTCATGGACGATTCCAGTAGTCACCCTAGAAATTTTCCGAAAATAAAAGCGTCCTAAAAGCACCCCGCCGAGGCTCACCCCACCCCGCCTCCCAAGCGGCGCTTTTCGGGCGTTACCGAAAGGCGTCGATGAATACGATTCTAATCCAGGAAATACTGTTTCATCTCGCGCGCGGCCACAAAAAAGTGATTCAGGAGTTCGCCGAAGACATTCACCCGGCGATGCTCGCGGAATTCATCGAGACTATGGCCCCCGCGGATTTGGCCGCGTTTTTGCAGTGTCTCCCGCCACTGCAGCGCGGAGAGGTCTTCTCATATCTGGATGTTCCGGTCCAGGTCAACCTAGCCCACTCCATGAAGCGCGACCAGCTGGCGGAACTGGTAACCAACATGAGCCCGGACGAGCGCGCCGACCTCGTGAAAAAGCTAAAAGACGAAACCCTTGAGGCGCTCTGGCCGGCCCTTGCCCAGGCCGAGCGCGACGACATAAAGCGCCTCTCCGGTTACGCCGAGGGAACCGCCGGAGCGGTGATGACCACCGACTACATCACCCTCTACCCAGCCCTCACGGCCCGCGAGGCCATAGAGAAGATACGCCGCGAAGCGCCAGACCGCGAGACCATCTACTACGCCTACGTGGTGGGCGACGACCGCGAATTCATAGGCTCCACCTCGCTAAAAGACCTCATCCTGGCGCGCCCTGAAATAAGGGTCGGGGACCTGATGGTCCCGAACCCCATCTTCGTCAAGCTGAGCGACGACATCGAGCAGGTCGCCATGACCATCGGCAAATACGACCTTCTCGCCATCCCCGTCGTCGATGAAGAATCGCGCATAGTAGGCATCGTCACCGTCGACGACATAGTAGACGTAGTGCAGGAGGAGGCCACCGAGGACATGCAGAAACTCGGCGGCATGCAGGCCCTTGACGAGCCGTACCTTGAAACCCCTTTCCGGCGCATGCTAGGAAAACGCGCCGGTTGGCTGGCGACCCTTTTCGTCGGCGAAATGCTTACCGCCACCGCCATGGGCTATTTTGAGCATGACATCGCCAAGGCGGTGGTGCTGGCGCTCTTCGTCCCCCTCATTATTTCAAGCGGCGGCAACGCTGGGTCACAGGCCTCAACCCTCGTCATCCGCGCCATGGCGCTGGGAGAGGTGACCTTGACGGACTGGTGGCGGGTATTCGGCAGGGAGCTGAAAATGGGGGCCGTCCTCGGGCTTTTGCTTGGGGCCGTCGGGTTTTTCAGGGTGCTTTTCTGGCAGATGGCATCGCCCGTTTACGGCGAACACTACCTGCTGATAGGGATGACAATCCTGACCAGCCTAATCGGCGTCGTCACCTTCGGAACGCTGGCGGGCTCGCTCCTTCCCTTCGTCCTCAGGAGGCTGGGCCTCGACCCCGCGAGCGCCTCGGCCCCCTTCGTCGCCACGATGGTCGACGTAACGGGCCTTGTAATCTATTTCGGCTCCGCGACCCTCTTCCTGACAGGCACGCTCCTTTAAAAAACCGCCCAAAGCGCGCTTGAGTTTTTTTTCACGCGCCATGTATAATGCCCAAATGCTTATCAGGTATTTAGCGATTTTCCTGGCGGCTTTCCTCGCGTTCCCCCTTGCGCCCCCAACCTTGGCCGCAGGAGAGGAAAACGACGCGCCATTCCATGACTTCGCCTTTCTGGACCCCGAAGACTATATGGATTTAGTCGATCCCGCCCACCCCGAGGTCTGCGAACAGGCGAGTGAATTTCGAACCGTGCACGACGCCTACCGCTTCGTGCGCGACAAAGTGCGCTACGAGCCGCACCGTCCCGCCACCGACCCCGCCCAGGCCCTTAAAGACCGCGCCGGAAGCTGCCTTGGCAAGGCCACGCTTTTGTGCAGCCTTTACAGGGCCATGGGGGTAGAGCCCGAAAAGGTGCGGCTTGTGACTGGAATAGTAATGACGCCCGAGGGGCCCACCGACCATGTGTGGGTGGATTTGGAAGTTGACGGCATGTGCATACAGCAAGACCCTTCCGGCCTTCTGGGGAAATTCTCCTTCAACGAGTTTTTAGGCAATTCGTTCGTGGACAACTACGTGATAAAAGAAATTTTCTGCTTCAACGACGAGGATTTCGGAATAGTCTCTCAGATAAACCGTCTTAAGAGCAAAATCCCCCCCCAAATGCGGGAGGCCATGGGCAAATAGCCCGCGCACCTACCCTTCCCCCATCTCCAAAAGCCTCTGGACCTCGTCCCTCGCCCGTACGGATAGGGTCTTTCTCGTCTCGCCTTCGGATATAGCAATGGGTTCGCCGAACCTCACCTCAACCTTTATGGAATCGGCAGCCAGAAACTTGCCGAAGAGGTGGTCTGTAAGAGACCCCTCCTCCCAGTGGCAGGCCTGGCCATGGCACTCTCCCACGTAATACCGGAGAGAGGCGGGGACAACCGGCGCGCCGACGCGAAGAGCCGAGGTAAAGAGCATGGGCATGAAAGGCGCCACCTCCTTGGGGGTGCCGCGAATGCCTCCCTCGGCGAAAACGACGATTCTTTCACCTTTTTTCAAGGTTTGCGAGATATCGTCAATGGACCCGTGGGAGGAGCGCGCGCTAGTTCTGTCTATGAAGATGGTGCCGCCAGCCCTGGCGACCCAGCCTGCCACCATCCACCCCGCTATCTCCTTTTTGGCGATGAATTTCGCGGGGCAAAGGGCGCCTGAGACAATCGGATCGAAATAATTGAGGTGGTTCATTGCGACGAAGGAGCCCGGCGGCGGCGGCGGGCCATGGCGGACAGCCTTTATGCCGAAAACCCACAGGGCGAAGCAGCACCAAAGGCGCATTGCGGGAAATCTCGCCCCGAAAATGGCGGCAACGAGAACCGCCGCAACTCCGGGCAAGAGAATGGCCGAGCCAAGAACCCAGCGGATTATCCTTAAAACCTTCAACCCTCTTCGGGCTCCCGGCCAAAGCCCTGCGGAAGCACAAGCACATCGCAAGGGGCGCTCTTTGCCGCCCTGAGAGCGACCGAACCGAGCAAAAACTCTTTTATCCCGCTTTTCGAGCGCTTCTTCACCACCAGAAGGTCCGCCCCCATCTCGCCCGCGAGGTCCGGCAACGCTTTTTTGGGATCCCCGTGACGAATCATGGCGACCGCCCCGCCAAGCCCTGACTCTAAAGCCATCCTCTGAAGATTTTCAGCCTCTTCGCTCTCGGTTACGGCGCTCTTACCCTCGCTTAGAAGACCTCCCAGGACACCTTTTTCAAATATTCTCGCGACCAAAAACTTTGCGTCGGCGGGCAGAAGCTCTTTTAAAAACCCAGCCATCTCGAAGGGCTCCCCGTCCATCGGGTCAATGCCGACAAGTACCTTTTCCCAGCGCTTTTCAGGGGCCTTGCGCACAACAAGCACCGGAACCGGAGCCGACCGCAAAACCCTTTCCAGCGTCTCCGCCATCGGCCCGTGGGGATGCGGCCCCCCCATTACAATTAGGGGGGAAAAGAGCGCGTCGGCGAGGGCAATAATCTCCCTGTCAGTGCGCCCTTCAAGCAAAAAGGTCTTGAGATTCGGCGTATGCGCCGCGCAGGGAGCCGCAAGGGCCATGAGCCCCGACTCGGCCTCGGTTCGCGCCGCGGAAAGCATCTTTTTGAGAGGGGGGATGAGCGGGGGGTTTTCCTCGCCGCCGAAAAGCGGCTCGATTACATGGGCCAGGGCGACGCCGACGCCAAGGGCGCGGGCGCTCTCCACCGCAAGGGATGCGACGGCGGGGGAGATTGACGAAAGATCGACACCGGCAAGAATCGGGCCGCGCTCTCCCATCGCCAAACCTCCCTTCGCTCCTGAAAACTATTTTACGAGGATATCGAGAATCTCTTTGTAGCGCCGCGAAGCCTCGGCGGCCACCTCGGGCGGCAAGGCGGGCCCCGGGTCGGTCTTGTCCCAGTCCAGCCCTTCGAGATAGTCGCGCACATACTGCTTGTCCAGCGAGTTTTGCGACTCTCCCGCCTTGTAGCTCTCGGCGCGCCAAAAGCGCGAGGAATCGGGGGTCATCACCTCGTCGATGAGTATCACCTCGCCGTCGAGGATTCCGAACTCCATCTTGGTGTCGGCGATGATTATCCCCCTCTTGGCGGCATACTCGGCGCCGAAGGAGTAAACGGCCAGGGTCAGGTCGCGCACCTTGGCGGCCAGTTCGGCCCCGAGGATTTTGACGGCCTGCTCGAAAGATATGTTTTCGTCGTGGGCCCCCAGTTCCGCCTTGGTCGAGGGGGTGAAGATGGGCTGGGGGAGCTTTTGGGAATCCACAAGGCCCGCCGGAAGCGGTATGCCGCAGACCGTTCCCGATTTTTTATATTCCTTCCAGCCGGAGCCGGAGATGTAGCCGCGCACTATGCACTCGACCGGCAGGGGCTTGGCCTTCTTCACAAGCATCGAGCGCCCGCGCAGGATATCGGCGTACTGCCTCGCCTCGGCGGGGTATTCGTCCGGATTTGCGGTTATGACGTGGTTCTGGACGATATCTTTGGTCTTCCCGAACCAAAAGAGCGAGAGGCTGTTAAGCACCTCTCCCTTTTGGGGAATGGGGGTTGGCAAAATGACGTCGAAGGCCGAAAGCCTGTCGGTGGTCACGATCAAAAGGCTCTCGCCAAGGTCGTAGATGTCGCGCACCTTGCCGCGCGAAATCATCTTCAGGCCGGGTAAATCGGTGTTAAAAACGGTATTCATCCTAATGCCTCCTAGTCGCCTATTTCGAGGATTTCGTATTCCTTGGTGTTGCCCGGGGCCTCGACGGTGATGTCGTCGTCCATCGTCTTGCCGATGAGGGCGCGGGCGATGGGAGAGGTGACCGAGAGAAGGCCCAGGTGTATGTCGGCCTCGAAGGGGCCGACTATGCGGTATTCGGCGATCTCCCCGGTGTCGAGGTCTTCGAGTTTGACGCGGCAGCCGAAGATTACCTTCTTCTTCGGCCCTGCGGGGCACTCAAGAATTTCGGAGCTGGCCAGCTTGGTCTCTATATCGCGAATCTTGGCCTCTATTATTCCCTGCTTCTCGCGTGCGGCGTGATATTCGGCGTTTTCCGAAAGGTCGCCGTGGGAGCGGGCCTCCTTGATCTCCTGTATGACGGTGGGGCGCTCGATTCTTTTTAGCCTGTCGAGCTCGTCGCGCAGCCGCTGGAAGCCTTCGCGCGTTATCGGGGTTCTTTCCATCTTGGTTTTTGACTCCTCCGTAAGGTTTTTTCTCCCCGCGCCTAAAGGATACGCGCGGGCGGGCAAAAGGCCAAATCCCTTTTACCCCAACTCGTTGTAGGGGCGCGACCGAAACTTCGCGCCTGCGGCCCTGGCCATTTCGGCGCAGGCCTTTATGTCCACCCCCTCCATCGCGACCGCCGTGGCGGTGACTTCGGGGATTTTTTTGGCGCATTTGGCCAGAAAATCGAGCATAGACTCATAAGCCCCGTCAAGGGAAGGGCGGCAGATGAGATTATATTGCTCTTTGGTCGGCGCGTTAAGGCTTATGGAGATCGAATCCACAACCTGCGCCAGTTCGCCTGTGATGTCGCGCCCGTGATAGAGGTTTCCGAGGCCGTCGGTGTTCACCCTGATGCGCCTTGCGCCCCTCTTTTTAAGTTCGCGGGCGACTTTAAGCACCGCATCCAGCCTCGTAAGGGGCTCTCCGTAGCCGCAAAAGACCACTTCGCTCCACCTGGCGGGACCGCCCTCGCTCTCCACGGCCTTTAAAAGCTCCTCGGCGGAAGGGTCGCCCCCCCTGAGGGACAAATCGTGGCCCTTGACTACCGAATCGCGGTTCTTGGGGCAAAAAACGCACCGGTTCGTGCACTTGGCCGTGACGTTAAGGTAGAGGCTGTCGCGTATCGAGTAGGCTATCTTCGCGCCTTCGGCCTCGCCTATACCAAAGAGCTCTTTTGCGCCCCGTGCCGTTATTCTGCCGATGTCCTCGAACGAGAGGCCCTTCAGCTCGGCGACGAAGGCCGCCGTCTGGGTTATGAAGGCCGGTTCGTTGATCTTTCCCCTCATCTTTTGTGGCGCTAGGAAGGGGCAATCGGTTTCAAGAAGCAGCTTTTCCGCCGGAACGCCCATGACGACATCGCGAAGGGTCGAGTTTGAGGGGTAGGTGACCGTTCCGGGAATCGAAATGTAAAAGCCGGTGGCCAGCACCTCGCGGGCGAAGGCCAGATCGCCGGAAAAGCAGTGCATGACCCCGCGAAGCCCTTTTTTGGACTCCTCTTTTATTATCGCGAGGGTCGGCTCGTGGGCGTCGCGGTCGTGGACCACCAGCGGCAGCCCAAGCTCCCTGGCCCTTGCCGCCTGCGCGCGAAACCACTTGCGCTGGAGGTCTCGGGGTGAGCGGTCGCGGAAATAATCGAGCCCCGCCTCGCCGATAGCGACCACTTTTTCCCCTTTGGCCAGTTCGCATAGGGCGTCGAGGGTCTTTTCGGTCATCGAGGAGACGTCGTGGGGGTGAACGCCGACCGAGGCCCATACGTCCGGCTCTTTTCGGGCGAGCGCCGCCGCCTTTTTGGAGTCCTCAAGGTCGGTGCCGACGGTTAAAAAACCGCCTACGCCCGCCTCGCGGGCCCTTGCAAGCACGCCGTCAACGTCCTCCACGAGCCCCTTGTAGGTAAGGTGCGCGTGGGTGTCGATAAGCACCCGTCAGCTCTCGATTCGGGGAAAGAGGCTTTCGCCCCTGCGTATCTTTATGCCGGCGGCTAGGCCGCCCCAGTGCTCTATCTCCTCCATGAGCCCCTCGGAGGCGCTCTTGGGCTGGCCCAGCCGCGACCAGATCTCTTCGCCGGTGGCTGGCATGAAGGGGAAGACGAGAAGGCCGATGGCGCGCAGCGATTCGCACATGTTGTAAAGGACCTGGTCGAGCCTTTGCGCTTTTTCCGGGTCTTTGGCCAGAGCCCACGGGCCGGTTGTGTCGACGTATTTGTTGACCAGGCGTATGAAGGTCCAGACCGCGAGGAGCCCCTTGTGGAAGGCCAGCTCCTCCATCGCCCAGCGAGTCTCGGCAATAGACCTTTGGAGGGTTTCGCGAAGTTCCACGTCCTCTGGCTCGTCGCCGTGGGAGGAAACTTCGTTCAAGACGCCGCCGCGATATTTGTCGACCATGGAGAGGACGCGGGAGACTAGGTTTCCAAGGTCGTTGGCCAGGTCGGAGTTGATGCGGTGGACGAGGGCGTCGCGGGAGAAGTCGCCGTCGAGGCCGAAGGGGACCTCGCGAAGGACGAAATAGCGTATGGCGTCCACCCCGTACTCGTCGGCCATTGCTCCGGGCTCCACGACGTTGCCAAGGCTCTTGCTCATCTTCTTGCCCTCGACCGTCCACCAGCCGTGGGCGAAGACCTTCTTGGGCAGAGGGAGGCCGGCGCTCATGAGGAAGGTGGGCCAGTAGACGGTGTGGAAACGAAGGATGTCCTTGCCGACCACGTGCACGTCGGCGGGCCAGAATTTGGCGAAATCGCCGCCCTCGTCGGGGTAGCCGACGCCGGTGAGGTAGTTGGTGAGGGCGTCGAACCAGACGTAGATGACGTGGGCTGGGTCATTGGGAACCGGTATGCCCCAGGAGAAGGTCGTGCGCGATATGGAGAGGTCGCGAAGCCCTTCCCGAACGAAGGAGACTATCTCGTTTCGCCTTGAGGCTGGCTGTATGAAGTCGGGGGTTTTCTCGATGTGCGCCAGAAGTTTTTCGCCGTATTTGGACATGCGGAAAAAGTAGCTCGGCTCGGAGAGGCGCTGGGTGGGCCGCCCGCAGTCTGGGCAGGCCCCTTCGATGAGCTGGGTCTCGGGCCAGAAAGCTTCGCAGGGGGTGCAGTACCAGTCTTCGTATTCGCCAAGGTAAATGTCGCCGTTGGCCTTGACGCGCTCGAAAAGATCCGAGACCGCTTTTTTGTGGTCGGCCTCGGTGGTGCGGATGAAGCGGTCGTGTGTTATGCCGAGTTTGTCCCAAAGCTCCTTGAACCTGACGACCACGCGGTCGGCCAGCTCGATGGGCTTCTCGCCGCGCTCGTCGGCGGATTTTTCCACCTTCTGGCCGTGCTCGTCGGTGCCGGTGAGGAAAAAGACCTCGTACCCTTCGGCCTTTTTGAAGCGGGCGAGGACATCGCAGGCGATGGTGGTGTAGGCGTGGCCTATGTGCGGTACGTCGTTTACGTAGTAAATCGGCGTAGTGACGTAAAATCTCTTAGCCATCCTTTTTCTCCCCGGCCTGCGGCGGCCTCCTGCGTCGTCTTCTTCGCTTGCTCCTCGCCTGACCCGCAGGCTGGGCGACCTGCTGGCCCTCTTGGGGCGCGGCTCCCTGCCTGTTTTGCTGTTGCGGCGGCTGCGGTTGCGGCTGGCGGTTCTGCGCCTCGGGCGGCCTTAGCTCCGGCTGCCTTTGCTCGGGCTTGCGTTCGGGCTGGCGCTGTGGCCTTTGTCTGGCGGCCTCTTCGGCGATGGCCGCTATTCCCTCGGCACCCTCCGCCTCGTCGTGGTCGTCATGGTCGTCGTGGCTCTCCTCGACGGGCTGCTGGCCCTGCGCGGCCTTCCACTTCTTGAACTCTTCAAGGGATATTTCGGCCTCGCCGTGGTCGCCGTAGATGACGAAGGTGCCTTCAAGGGGGTTTCGGCGGATGACCTTGCCCTCGCCCTTTTGGGTGGCGACCTTTTTGCCTACCTTGGGCATGCCGCGGCCAAGGTCTTCGTACATCTGGTGCTCGTAGGCCAGGCAACAAAGAAGCCTGCCGCAGATGCCGGAGATTTTGGCGGGATTTAGCGCTATGTTCTGGCTCTTTGCCATGCGCACGCTGATGGGGGCGAAATCGGTGAGCCACTGGGCGCAGCAAAGCTCCTTGCCGCAGCAGCCGACACCGCCGAGTATCTTCGCCTCGTCGCGCACCCCCACCTGGCGCATCTCGATGCGGGTGTGGAAGAGGCGGGCCAGGTCGCGCACGAGTTCGCGGAAATCGACCCTGCCTTCGGAGGCGAAGTTGAAAATCATCTTCGAGCGGTCGAAGACCGATTCCACGCCTAGCAGCTTCATGGGGAGGGCTTTTTGGGCGATGAGGGCCTGGCAGGTTTTTTGGGCCTCCACCTCGCTTTTACGAAGATCCTTGTCCTTTTCGACATCCTCTGGCGTGGCGGCGCGCAATATCTTCTTGAGGGGAATCTGGGGGGTTCCGCCAAGCTCCCTCGGCTCGGATGCGACCTTGCCTATGGCGACGCCGCGCTCCGTCTCTACAACGACCATGTCGCCCAGGGCAAGCCCCTCAAGGGTGGCTTCGAAGGAATATATTTTTCCGGCGCGCCGAAAGCGCACCCCTACCGTTTTCAATTGAACTCTTCCCAACCCTCTTTGCCGGCCATCAAAAAGAGGGCGTCGAGGGCAAGCTGCAGGTTTGCGTTCCTATCAATAAGCGCCCTCACCGCCTGGAGCCTTTCGAGGCAGTTGAGGGCGAAAGGGCTTTTGGGGGCGGCTTCCGAGAGCCGCCTCTCAAGGCATTCGAGCCTTAGCGGCAGTTTTTCCTTGTCCTTGGACCAGCTCTCGGCGAGGCCGAGGCGGTCTATCGTCCCCATGGACTGAAGCTTTCCGGCCACATCGCGCGATTCCGCGTCGGCCTGCACCAGGACCTCGAAATCCTGGGCCAGCGCGACTCCGGGCGACCCGCCCGAAAGCTCCGCCAGTACGCGCGCCTTCTCGTCTTCCACCCCGTTGTCCGACAAAACCGCCAAAACGTCCTCCTCGGCGAGGGGATCGAAGCGAAGCGGCTGACAGCGGGAAACCAGGGTGGGAATGAGCTGGCTTCTGTGGTGCGCCAGCAAAAAGAGGTGCGTTCCCTCGGGCGGTTCCTCGACGGTTTTCAAAAGGGCGTTCGCGCCTTCGCGGCTCATTTTGAATACATCGCGGATTATAACAATCTTTACCCCCCTTTCAAAGGCTTCAAAGGAAAGCGCCTCCAAAAGGGCACGTATGTCGTCCACCGAGATTGCTTTTTCGGTGGGGGCAACGAGGTGGAAATCGGGGTGGCCGCCGGAGGCTGTCTTTGCGCAACCGTCACACTGGCCGCAGGGCGAGGCGTTGGCGCGGGCCGACGGGTCCTTGCACAGGAGGATTTTGGCCGCGTGGCGGGCGACCGTCTCCTTTCCTACGCCGTCTGGACCCCAAAAGAGGTAGGCGTGGGGAATTCGGCCCGACCTTATGGCGCGTTCAAGAACCTTTATGGGCCTCTGGTGGCCCCTCACCGGACCGAACGGCAATTCACGCCACTCCCGCGAGAGCTTTAAGGGCCTTAAGCACCTTTTCGCAGACTTCCCCGACATCGCCGCGCGCGTCTATTCTCCGCACCCGCCCCGCTTCAGACCGCGCTATCTGCGCGTAGCCTTCGCGCACCCTGAGGTGGAAGGAGATCTCCTCCTCCTCGAAGCGAAGCTCCTGATTCTCGCGCCCGGCCTCGCGGATGAGCGAGCGCCGTATGCCCACCTCGGGGTCGAGGTCGAACCAGAGGGTCAGCGAGGGCATTAGGCCGCCGGTGGCTATGGCGCAGGAGTTTCGGACCATTTCGAGGTCCAGCCCCCTGCCGTAGCCCTGGTAGGCCATGGTGGCGTCAACATAGCGATCACAGATGACGACCGCCCCCCTCTCAAGGGCCGGTTTTATGACCATCTCCACGTGGTGGGCGCGGTCGGCGGCGTAGAGTAGGAGTTCGGCGCGGGGGGTGGGGGGGTCTTCGCTCTTGGTGAGGAGGAGCTGGCGTATGCTCCGGCCAAGGGTTGTGCCGCCTGGTTCGCGGGTTATAACAACCTCGCGCCCCTTTTGGCGGATTTTCTCAGCCACGAGGAGGGCCTGGGTGGTCTTGCCGCTTCCCTCGCCCCCCTCGAAGGTAATGAATATCCCCTCAGCCATCTTCTCCGGCCTTTTCGAGGTCCCAAAACTCTCGGCGCATGGGCCTGCCCATGAGCTCCTCCACGGCGGCGCGGGGGCATTTCTCCTCGTGAAGCACCTGCCACACCTTGCTTATGATAGGCATCTCCACTTCAAGCTTGACCGCCAGCTCCTTGGCGGAATCGCAGGTTTTTACCCCTTCCGCGACGGTATTCATCGAGGCGAGGATATCTTTTAGCTTCTCCCCCTGCCCGAGCCTCATGCCGACCATGCGGTTTCGCGAGAGGTCGCCGGTGCAGGTGAGCACGAGGTCGCCGAGGCCGGAAAGACCGAGGAAGGTAAGGGGGTCGGCGCCCATCTTTGCGCCGAGCCTGCCCATTTCGGCAACCCCGCGGGTTATGAGGGCGGCGCGGCTGTTGTAGCCGAAGCCAAGCCCGTCGGTTATTCCCGCCGCGAGGGCCATGACGTTTTTCAGCGAGCCGCCGAGCTCAACGCCGATCACGTCGGTGAGGGTGTATACCCTAAAGAGCTTGCCCGAGAGGATTTTCTGGAGCTCTTCGCTGTGGTCGGGGTTCTTCATGGCCAGCGAGAGGGCCGTGGGCATGCCCAGGGCCGTTTCGCGGGCGAAGGAGGGGCCGGAGAGGGCGGCTATGCGGTCGCCCCAGTGCGCGCCCAGGACATCTTCTAAAACCTCGTTCATCAGCATGAGGCTGTGGACCTCTATGCCTTTTGAGGCGCTGACGATGAGGGCGTCGGGGCTGATGAAGGGTTTGGCGTTGGCCATGACGCGCCGCACCACCTGCGAGGGGCTGACGCTTATGACCACCTTGGCGTCTTTGAGCGCCCACTCCATGTCGGTCGAGGCCCGAAGCTTGGGGTGCAGGGGGACGGTGGGCAGGTAGAGCCTGTTTTCGTGCGCCTGGTTTATAGAGTCGGCCGCCTCCTGCTCGTACGACCAGAGGCGAACGTCGTTGCCGGAAAAAGTGAGCACCTGCGAGAGGGCGGTTCCCCACGCTCCGGCGCCTATAACGGCTATGGTCGTCATGCTTCTTCCTTGAGGTTTTGCGGACGCGCCTTAAGAACTTCCTGCGGAATCTCAACCCTCTCGCCGTCGGACCAAAGGCCCTCAAGATCGAAGATTTTCCTCGCGTCCTCGTAAAAGACATGGACGATGAAGGGGCCAAAGTCGATAAGCGCCCAGCGGCCCTCCCGAAGGCCCTCCGAGCCGATGGCCTTCACGCCCTCCTCCTTCATTGCGGTCTTTATCGCCTCGGCGATGGTCTTGACCCTTCTGTCCGAGGAACCGCTGACGAACAAAAAATAATCGGCGAAGCTGTTTAGCCCCGAGACATTCAAGATGACGGGGTCGGAGCCTCTTTTCTCCATAGCGGTTTTAACGCATTTGAAGAGCTTTTCCAAAACCTTTTCTTTTTCAGACATCAACCTCTCCGCAAGTCCCTTACGGCGTCGCCTCAAGCAGCGACCGCACGCTTTCGGGCACGAGATAGCGTATGGAGCGCCCGTTTTTGAGCGCTTCCCTAATTTTTGTCGACGATATGTCGATCGGGGTCATCGCCACGAAGCGAACGACCCTGCCGGAGCTATGGCGCCACCCGTCGGCGGTTTTCTCAAAATCCCGCGCCACCTTTTGCGGGGGCTCGGGGTTGTCGCCGAAGGGGGGTCGCCTCATTATCGCGAAATCCGCCAGCGAAAAGAGTTCTCGGCAGCTCTTCCAGCTTCCCATGTCTGCGAAGGAATCGGCGCCGGCTATGAACCAGAGCCTTTCCGGCGCGTCTTCGGCGGCAAGGAGCTCTTTTAGCGTATCGACGGTGTAGCTTGGCCCCTCCCT
>SRXB01000532.1 GCA_009724975.1 bacterium
AAAACCCCAAACCCCCCCTCCGCCGCGCCGCGGGAGATGCCGAAAAAGGAGGCGCCCCCTGCCCCGCCCCCCAAACCGCCCCCCGCTCCCCCCCCAAAACCGCAAAAACAGACGACTGTCAATCCCGCCGAGGAAAACGAGCCCCAATCGCTGGTCCTTCTGGGCATTGTCTCAAGAGGGCTGGTGGACAAATCGGCCCTCCTTCGCAAGAACTCCCTAGAAATGGCCCAAAAGATAGGGCCTACCGTCCGCTGGGCGCTCAGGGAGGGCGGGACCGACCCCAGAAAAGAAGCCCAGGAGATAATAATCTCCGTGAAAAGGCTTCTGGCGGACTCCGACCCCGCCATACGCTTCGGCGCGACCAAAGCGGCGGGCGAGATAGGCGACGTGAGATTCGCCGAGGGGCTGATACGTCTTTTGCCCGACGCCGACCGCTCCATCGGCAAGGCCGCCCTCGATTCCTTGCGTAAAATCAGCGGCATGGATTACGGCCCTGAAATCGGCCTCTGGAAGGAATGGCTCCACAGGGGCCCCTGAAATCCCCCGTTACCTGAAAATTTCCACCTTCAAAACTGGACCCATTCCGAAGGCGCAGTATTATTCACATGCGCACAAGCGCCGACGCGCGCATAATATTCACAAGATCACAAGCCGGGTCGCCATGGCGTTTATGGCGGCGAAAGACCCTTTTGGGGCATTGATTATGACTTTGGGCGGCGGTTTTAAAACCTGAGGCCATCGCAACGCAAAAGGGCGCGAAAAGGTAATCATTTCTCGACCCTAGGCCAAAGGGAAAAGCGAACGCGAGCATTTTAGAGGCCTATCGCTAAAACAGCCCTACAGCGTATTTTACCTTTAATTTCAAGGTATTTGACGATGGTCGCGTCGGGGCTTCGGTGGGCCGCAATAAAACCGTATCAAAATTTTGACGTCTTTGATAAACCCT
>SRXB01000533.1 GCA_009724975.1 bacterium
GTAACCTTTCCGCTGATTCCGGATGTCGAATTCAAAATGGTGGACGCATACCAGCTCATGGGCGCTCCGCTGAACGTAATCATCGACAAGACCGGAGTCATCCGCTACTACCACGAGGGGTATGAAGTCGGAGACGAGGCCCACTACGAAAAAGTGGTAAAAGAACTCCTGGGGAACTGATTTTAGGTATCTTTATTAAGGGGGGATGGGGAGTCGGACATGCGAAGAAATTTGATCGTAATGTTTATGACGGCGCTTTTGTTTTCTTTCGCCTCCAGATCGTTTGCGGGCGATGGAACCCAGCTTATAGTCGACCCCAACGGCGGAGGGGACGCCGCACCGGAGTTCGCTTTGGAGGATTTCGCCACCGGCAAGGAGATCGCGCTGGGCGAATACCTCGGCAAGAAGGTCGTAATGGTCGAATTCTGGGCGACCTGGTGCGACATCTGCAAGGAAGAGATTCCCGATCTGGTCAAGGTCCAGAACGAGTGGAAGGACAAGAAATTCCAGATTCTGGCAATCACCCTAAGCCCGGGCGACGAGGGCGACCGCAAGAAAATACAAAAGCAGGTGGATAAAAACGCAATAAACTACCCCATACTGCTCGACACCAAATACAAGGTTGCGACCGAACTTTACAAGCTCAAGGGGCCAATCCCCCTCAAGCTGGTGATCGACTGCTCCGGCAAGCTGGTTCAGGAATACGTGGGGCAGATTCCCCCGGGCGACGACTTCAAGTTCATGCTTGAGGCGCTGACCACCTCCCCCGCCTGCAAATAAGAGCGAAGAGCGAAGCTATCGCGGCCCGTCGGCAAACCGGCGGGCCGTTTCATTTTCCGGCAAGGGTTGTATGGAGAATTCAGATAAAAAGAGGATAGGAGCGGGCGCTTTCGACGCTGGCGCGCCGGTGGAGGTCTACGGCGGCGGGCTGGCGCTGGTGGGGCTG
>SRXB01000534.1 GCA_009724975.1 bacterium
CGTCACCGCCCACGACATCACCCCCGAAGAGCACATAAAGATGCAGGCGGCCTTCCAGGGCCACACCAACAACGCCGTCTCCAAGACCGTCAACTTCCCCGAGACCGCCACCCGCGACGAAGTGGCTGAAGTTTTCTGGCTCGCCTACTCCATGGGCTGCAAGGGCGTCACCATCTACCGCGACAAGAGCCGCGAGGGGCAGGTGCTCAACGTCGGCGAAGAGAAGAAGGGCGAGTGCTCCCCCATCGCGCCCGCTGGCGAATTCCGGCTCCAAAAGCGCGACCGCCCCCACGTCCTCATCGGCAAGACCTACCAGATGCGCACCGGCTGCGGCCCGCTCTACATAACCATAAACGAAGACACCACCGGCCTTTTCGAAGTCTTCACCACCATGGGCAAGGCGGGCGGCTGCGCGGCAAGCCAGTGCGAGGCGCTGGGCAGGCTCGTCTCACTCTCGTGGCGCTTCGGGGTCGACGTCGAGGAAGTAATAAAGAACCTTCGCGGCATCAGCTGCCACAAACCCGCCGGATTCGGCCCCAACCGCGTCCTTTCGTGCGCCGACGCGCTGGCGCTGGCGGTACAACAGCATTACAGCCCCGACACCGAGGTGGAAAAGCTGGTGGCGCAGGCGGGCGCGTGCCCAGAGTGCGGCGACGCGGTGGAGCATGAGGAGGGGTGCCTGCTTTGCCGCTCGTGCGGGTATTCGGAGTGCGGGTAGGATTCTGGCGGTTAGATGTTTAGCCGTTTTCAGTTGATATAGATGAAAAAAGCCCCGCCTAAAGCGGGGCTTTTTTTTGTTGCTTTAAATCAAGCAGAGTAGGTTGGGTGGAGCGAAGCGATACCCAACGGTTTGAAATATTATGGGGGTGGGCTTTGGCCCACCCTTTTCACGTTTGCGGGGCTTGGCGCGCCCCGCGCTTATTTCGTCATTCCCGCGAA
>SRXB01000535.1 GCA_009724975.1 bacterium
TGACAAGTCGATAATACCCCTCGTCGCCGCTTAGGGAAGGGGATAAAATTTTTCAGGGAAATTTTAGTCGGGCCGGCCGCACTCTTTGGCGTCCGTCGCAAAAAAAGGTGAAATATCGGGTTTTAAGGGGTAAATTAATATGGCTGATAAAACAGTGGAAAAGGGGAATTGATATGGTAATGAAGGTTTCTTTCCCTGGCGGGCTTGCGGTGGACGCCGCGATAGGCAGTTTCGTGGTTCACACCGACCAGCCCACCGCTTCGGGCGGGGACAATTCGGCCCCGTCGCCGTTTTTGCTCTTTATCGCCTCCATTGCCACCTGCGCGGGTTTTTTCGCCCTTCGTTTCTGCCAGCAAAGGGGTATTCCAACCGACGGGATGGAGCTGGTGAGCGCTTTTGACACCAACCCCGAGAGCCACAAGCTGGAAAAGGTCCGCATAGAGCTTAAATTGCCGGAGAATTTCCCGCAAAAATACGAGCAGGCGATCTTGAGGGCGATGGATCAGTGCGCGGTGAAGCGGGCCATAATGGACCCGCCCGAATTCGAGATAACGACGGCGTGATTTTTTAAGGTTTTTGGCCGGAAATTCTAATGTCGGCGGCCTGGAACTGCACGTAGGTCCTGCCATTTCTGGTTCTGGCCCTCGGCGCGCCTATAACGTCCACCAAAATTCCCTGCCGTATCCCCACTATCTCCTGGGCGCGCTCCCAAAGCACGCACTCTATAGATCTCTCCGCGCCTGAAAGGCGAAGTCTAAGGTGTTTGCCGCCCTCTCCCATGTAACCAGCCTCCGTCACGAGGAGGTTTTCCATGAGGATTACCGGCGAGGGGTTGCCGTAGCCGAAGGGGTCGAGCCTTTCAAGTTCCGCCAAAAGGGGGAGGGTCATCTCGGAAACGGCGGCGAAGGTGTCGGCGGTTAACGAGGGGGCGAGGTCC